>JAJQGQ010000100.1 GCA_021200395.1 Erysipelotrichaceae bacterium | reverse complement strand
ATTCGTCGGCATCGTCAGATGTGTTTAAGAGAAAGTAATAGCCTCCCATTTATATGTTTATATTATCAAATTCATGTCAAAAAGAAAAGATTTCCATAAAATTTTCATATCTTTGTGATATGATTATGAAAAAGGGAGGAAACATGATGGTTTATTTGATTATTGTTATAATATTTTGGATATTAATACTTTATGGTATTTATGAAATTTATGGTCAATTGAAATTCATTAATGAAAAGTTATCACAATTATTAGCACAAAAAGAAAGAAAAGATGAAGAAGTATAAATTATTGCTTATTGGTTTCATTATCATCATAATAATTATCATATTTATATTAAGTCAACCTGGTATTGGCATATTCTTTTAAAGCAAAACCCACAATTTAATTGTGGGCTTTATTCATCATATTGATTTTTTAAAACCATTAATGACAATCATTATATCATGTTTTGTTTTTTCTTTAATATCATAAGGGCCATCACGTAAAGACCAATCAAACAAAGTTCCTCGACAAGTACGTAATAATGTTTCTGATATTTCTTCAGCAGTATAGTCACTACAAAATATACCTTCATCAATACCTCTTTGAGCTAAATCATAAAGATATTTATTAAATTTTCTGTCAGAAGAAATATACTTGCCATTCGTACTTAAATGTGTTTCCATCATTTTCATAAATACTTTACTACCAATTTCTACAGCTCCAGAAGTCTGTAAATCAATAATAGCTAAAATACTTTCTATAACACCTTTAGATAAATCAAGATTATCTAACCATCCATCAAATTCTAAATATTTTTCCATTAATACTTCTTCTTTAGATGAATAATAATGATAGAAATTTCCTACAGAAACGCCTGCTTCTTTACAAATACGACTAATCGTTACTTTATCATAACCATCTTGTTTAAATAATTTTAAGGCTACTTCATATATATGATTTTTTGTCATAATAGCTTGTTGTGCTCTCGTTATCTTTTCCATGTCAAAATTATACATAAATGGAATATTATAATCAAGAAAATATTTTAAGCTATTTTTGTGAATTTGTTGACAAATAGTAGATATAGTGATATATTTATCACAGTTACCGAATATAATTCGGTGAATATCATTCGATGATGAAAGGAGGATTTCGAATGAGTAAGTATGATGCTCTTTTTCAGCCAATGAAAGTTGGCTCTGTTACCATTAAGAATCGTATCGTTATGTGCCCAATGGGTGGAACTGCACTCATTGAAAATAATGAATTTGATCAAGCTTCTGCAGATATGTACATTGAACGTGCCAAAGGTGGCGTTGGTTTAATTGTTCCTGGTATTATTCATATTACTGATATGTGGGGTCGTGGTTTTTGGGCTTCTGAAGTTAGTGATGAATGTATGGATAATATTAGTAAAACATTAAAGGAATTGCATAAATATGATTGCAAGATGTTTGCTCAGATTGGTGCTGGTATGGGTCGTGTATTATCTATTAATTCTGGTATGTTCCCTGAAGGATTTAATCCTGTTAAGGCTATGAGAGGACCTAGTGAAGATCTTCCTAATGTTTGGGTTCCTGAAAAGAAACATCGTGAGATGACTAAAGAAGAAATTCAAGAAATTATTGATGCTTATGCTAAATTATCAAAGAGATTAAAAGATGCTGGTATGGATGGTGTTGAAATTCATGCTATCCATGAAGGTTATTTATTAGATCAATTCTCTATTTCAGCTACTAACTGGAGAAAAGATGAATATGGTGGATCTTTAGAAAACAGAATGAGATTTGTATGTGAAATCATTCATGCAATTAAAGATGCTTGTGGAGAAGATTTCCCTGTATCTGTACGTTTTAGTGTTACAAGTAAGATGAAAGGATTCAATGATGGTGCATTACCTGCTGAAAATTATAAAGAATTTGGTCGTTCTTTAGAAGAAGCTCCTGCTGTTGCAAAGATTCTTGAAGAAGCTGGTGCTGATATGTTGAATGCTGATAATGGTTCTTATGATTCATGGTGGTGGGCTCATCCACCAATGTATATGCCTAAGGCATGTAACCTTCCTGAAGTTTCTTATATTAAGAACTTTGTAAACATTCCTGTGGTTTGTGCTGGTCGTATGGAAGATCCTGATGTAGCTTTAGATGCTATTGAAAGTGGAAAAGTTGATTTTGTAGGTATTGCTAGACAAATGTTAACTGATCCAGAATGGTCTAATAAAGTGGCTAGAGGTGACGTAGAAGATATTAAACCTTGTATTGCATGTCATAATGGATGTTTTGGTCGTTTGTTTGCAGGTGATGGTACATCTTGTGCATTAAATCCTGCTGCTATGCAAGAGAAGAAATATGAAATTAAACCTGCTACAGTAAAGAAGAAAGTGCTTGTTGTAGGTGGTGGTATTGGTGGTATGGAAGCCGCTAGATTAGCTTCTATGAGAGGTCATGATGTGACTTTAGTAGAAAAGACAAATGAATTGGGTGGTATCTTTATCGCTGCTGCAGCCTTTGATTTTAAAGAAGCAGATAGACAACTTATTCAATGGTATATTAGACAAATGGATAAAGAACATGTCAATGTTATTTTAAATACAACTGTTGATAAAGTATATATTGAAGAAATGAATCCTGATGAAATTATTGTTGCCACTGGTGCTATTCCTAGAGTTGTACCTATTAAAGGTATTGATGGTGATAATGTTATGGAAGCATGTCAATATCTTTTGAAAGAAAAAGAAGCAGGAGAAAACAATGTCATTATTGGTGGTGGTCTTACTGGTATTGAGATTGCTTATGATTTGGTTAAGCATGGTAAAAAGGTTGCAGTTGTTGAAGCAAAAGATGAGATTCTTGAAGGAAAATATCTTTCAGCAGCTAACTCTAATATGTTAAGACAAATTATTAAAGATTATCAAATTCCTGTTTATACAAGTGCTACAATTACTGAAATCAATAAAGATGGATTAGAATTCGTACAAGGTAATGAAACATATGTTATTACAGCTGACAGTGTCATTACTGCAACTGGATATATTCCAAAACAAACAATTCCAGCAGGAGTTGAAAACATGGAAAATGTTCACATTATTGGTGATGCTAATAAAGTAGGTAACTTGATGGATGCTGTATGGGCAGCATATGATATTGCACTTGCGATATAATGATAAAAATGAGTCACAATTGTGACTCATTATTTTTTATATAATTTATCAATAAAAATCAATTTTGTTCCATCATCATACTTACCTACAACAACATGTTTTCCCTTATAATAATTATCCGCAAACACAAAGTTTTGATTCAAGTCATTATCATAACCTACCAGTTTAGCTTTTAATGTAATGGCTGCATTTGCCATCTTTGGATCAGTTATTCTCTTTAATGCTTCTAATACAATATCAAAGTCCAATTCATTATCAATATCAAACCATTTTGATAAATCAATAGGTAAACACAACTTATCATCAATGATTGTTAATTCATTGATATTTATTTGATACAAAGATTTACAATGATAATTGAATACTTCTACAACTTTATCTTTATTTAATGTATTAAATTCAATTCTTGTATTGCTGATATCCTTTATCATATATTCTTCCATAATGATCTCCTTTCCTTGTAATTATTTTAACATAAAAGTAGTAGTAGTAGTAATTTTTCACATAATCCTATTGACTTTATAGTATAATATTATATAATAATAGTAATCATTACTAATAAGGAGTGAATCGTATGTCTACTACTCGTTATTCCAAACAAAGAGAAACTATTTATCAAGTTTTAAAAAATGATAGTACACATCCTAATGTTGATACAATCTACATGAATGTCAAAAAAGAAATACCTGACATTAGTTTAGGAACTGTCTATCGTAATTTGAGTTTTCTGGCTGAACAAAAACGTATTTTAAGACTTGATGTAGGTGATGGTGTTGTTCACTACGATGCCAGAATGGAACCACATCTCCATTTTGTATGTGAAGATTGCGGTGCTATTGAAGATTTGTTTGTTGATGAAAGTATTATGAGGGACCTTATTAGTGATGTTCAACAAGGTTGTGATAAAAAGATCACATCTGTTGATATTCTATTTCACGGGAAATGTGAAGAATGTTGTTATAAAGATGAATAGGAGGAAATATTATGCCAACATTAAAAGGAACTAAAACTGCTAACAACTTAATGCATGCTTTTGCAGGTGAATCTCAAGCAAGAAATCGTTACACTTATTATGCTTCAATTGCTAAAAAAGAAGGATATGTACAAATCGCTAATATTTTTGAAGAAACAGCTAATCAAGAAAAAGAACATGCTAAACGTTTAATGAAATTGATGAATGCTGATTTACAAGGTGAAACAGTTTATACTGAAGGTAATTTCCCTGTAATGTACGGAAATACTATGGAATGCTTAAAACAAGCTATTGCTGGTGAAAATGAAGAATGGACTGATATGTATCCAACATTTGCTAAAGTAGCAAATGAAGAAGGTTTTGATGACATCGCTAAAATTCTTGAATCAATTGCTGTAGCAGAAAAGATGCATGAAGACAGATATACAAAATTATTAGAAAATCTTGAAAATGGTACAGTATTCAAGAAAGATGAACCAGTTCTTTGGAAATGTAATAACTGTGGTTATGTTGTTGAAAGTACAACAGCTCCTACAAGATGTCCTGCTTGTGATCATCCTCAAGCACATTTCGAAGCTTATACTTTCTTTGAAGGATGGAATGACTAAGGCAATGAAAATTGCCTTTTTTATCGCCATTTTTAGTGTAAAATAAGATTGAGGTGACAAACATGTTAATAAGTGATGCTCTTACAAATAATAATAATTTCTCCAATGCTGAAAAAGCTGTTGCCAATCAATTAATAGAACTCCAAGATAATATCAAAGATATATCAGTTAGGGAACTGGCTAAAATGTCTTATACATCTACGTCAGCCGTTGTAAGACTGTGCAATAAACTTGGATTTGATGGCTATAATGATTTTAAAGAAAAATATCTAGAAGAAATTGCCTATGAAAATGCTCATTTTGATAAAATAGATGCCAATTTTCCTTTTAATAAAGATGATAATCTAGCAAGAGTTATAAATAGTATCAGTGAACTTTATCAAGAAACAGCTAAAGATACTATGTCATTAGTGAATTATTATGATTATATTGAAGCTGTAAAAATTATGAAAAATTCTCAAAATATTTACGTATTATCAATTGGTCAGGCATTTAATGCAGGTAAAGTCTTTGCAGATCGAATGAATCGTATAGGCAAAAACGTTATTGTTTCTGATAATTTTAATGAACAATTTTATTATTCTTATAATACCTTAGATCAGGATTGTTTTATTATCATAACATATACAGGTACGACACCTAGAACCATTAGATATATCGATAATGTTGCTAAGTCGAAATCAAAGCTTATCTTAATCACTAGTGTTGGTGAAAATGAAATAAAGAAAAAAGCTGATGTTGTTTTACCAATGACCACAAGAGAAAAACTCTATACAAATATTGCCACATATTCAACATTTATTTCAACTATGCTTATTTTAGATATGTTATATAGTTGTTATTTCCAAGGAAATTTTGAAGAAAATCTAAAGCACAAACGAGAAGTAGCCAAAATTTATGAACCTTTAAGGAAAGCAACAAATGAAGTTATGATAGAAGATTGAAACAACGTTTTCAAAAAATGATATTTTCAAAAATATCTTTTGAAAACGTTGTTTTTTAATATCCTCAAAATATTGTTTCAAAAAAATGTGTTTGTTACATTATTTTCAGGAGGAAGAAATATGGAAATCATTTATCTTATTTTTATACCTGCAATTGTTGCAGGAATTGTTCAAGGTGTTACTGGTTTTGGTGCAGGTATCATTATGATGATATTTATACCACTATTATTTAATGTTACACAAAGTGCTGCTATATCAAGTTCTATATGTGTTGTATTGTCTACAGCTATGGTTATTCGTTATCATAAATATATTAATTTTAAAAGTATTATTTTACCAGCTATTTTCTATATTGCTGTTAGTAGTATATCTATTGTATTTTCTAAAAGTGTCGATCAAGAATTAATGAAAATCATTTTAGGTTTATTTCTTATCGTTTTATCAATATATTTCTTATTCTTCAACAAGAATGAGTTTGAAGTTAAAGGTGTTATAGCTATTATATTTATTGCAATTTCTGGAGTATGTGATGGCTTATTTGGCATTGGTGGCCCTTTAATGGTTATTTATTTCCTCTCTAGAATAAAAAATCAAAAGGCTTATTTAGGAACAATTCAATGTTTCTTTATGATTACAACTGCTTATAATACAGTATTTAGAATTATCAATCAAATCATATTACCATCACATATTCCTTATATATTAGTAGGTATGGTAGCTATTTTGATAGGTATGAAAGTAGCTAATATGATTGTTGATAAACTTAACCCTAATCTTGTAAAGAAAATTACATATGTTGTGATAGGATTAAGTGGATTGATTAATGTTGTTACGACTATTATTTAGATGTGAAGCCACATCTTTTTTATTTTCTATCTTTATTACAAAACCAAAATAGTATAAACTAATAGCAAGAAAAAGGAGAACGACTTATGCCAATTAAATATCATAAATTATCACAAACATTTCATCTGTATAATAATGAAATAAGTTATATTTTTAAAATTTTAAAGAACAATCAATTAGGCCATCTCTATTATGGCAAAGCAATAAGAGATAAAGATAACTATGACTATTTGTTAGAAACATATTCTAGAGGAATGAGTGTGTGTACTTTTGAAAATGATTCGTCATTTTCATTAGATCATATTAAACAAGAATATCCTACATATGGTACTGGTGATATGCATCATCCTGCTATTGATATCACATTAGAAAATGGTAGTCATATTGTTAATTTTGTATACAAACAACATGAAATCATCAAAGGTAAACCTTCATTAGAAAACCTCCCTGCTACTTATGTAGAAGATAACAATGAATCTACAACATTAAAAATAACACTATATGATGATGTTATTGAAACATATCTTATATTAAGTTATACCATTTATGAAAACAGAAACGTTATCACAAGGAATGCTTATATTAAAAATAATGGAAAACAAAAAATAGTCATTAATCAAATCATGAGTATGTCTTTAGATTTACCTGATAAAGATTACGAAATGATTGAATTAACAGGTGCATGGGCTAGAGAAAGATATGTTAAAAATAGGAAATTAGAGCACGGTATTCAATCTATTTATTCTTTAAGAGGTTGTTCTAGTAATGCTTTTAATCCATTTATTGCTTTAAAAAGAGAGCATTGTGATGAATATCAAGGTGAAGTTTTAGGATTTAGTTTGGTTTATAGTGGGAATTTTTTAGCTCAGGTGGATGTGGATACGTATAATGTATCGAGAGTATCTATGGGTATTCATCCTCATTGTTTTGGCTTAGAATTAAATAAGAATGAAGATTTTCAGACACCTGAAGTTGTTATAGTTTATAGTGATAATGGTTTGAATGGTATGTCACAAACATATCATAGCTTATATCAAGAAAGATTATGCAGAGGCAAATATAGAGATTTAGAAAGACCAATATTAATAAATAATTGGGAAGCTACTTATTTTGATTTTGATGAAGATAAGATATTAGAGATTGCTAAAAAGGCTAAGGAATTAGGTATTGAATTATTTGTATTGGACGATGGGTGGTTTGGCAAAAGAAACGATGATCATAGAGGATTAGGTGATTGGTATCCTAATTTAAATAAAATACCTAGTGGTATTAGTGGTTTATCTAGAAAAATCAATGATTTAGGCATGAAGTTTGGTTTATGGGTAGAGTTAGAAATGGTGAATAAGGATTCTGATTTATATAGAGAGCATCCTGAATATACTTTAGAAACACCACAAAGACATAGTAGTCATGGTAGAAATCAGTATGTGTTAGATTTTTCTAACGATGAGGTTGTACAATATATTTATAAAATGATATCTAAAGTTATTGAAGAATCTCATATTGATTATATTAAATGGGATATGAATCGATGTATGAGCGAAGTTTATTCTTCATGTCATAATTCTCATGAGCAAGGTAAAGTAATGCATGAATATATATTAGGTGTTTATCATTTATATGACAAACTTACTAAAAAGTTTCCAAATATTTTATTTGAATCATGTTCAAGTGGTGGAGCAAGATTTGATCCAGGTATGTTGTATTATGCACCACAATGCTGGACAAGCGATAATACAGACGCTATCGAAAGATTAAAGATTCAATATGGTACATCTTTTGTTTACCCTTTATCTTCAATGGGCTCACATGTATCTGCCGTTCCAAATCATCAAATATGTAGAAATACAACACTTGATACAAGAGCTCACGTAGCTTATTTTGGGTCTTTTGGTTATGAATTAGATATCACAAAATTATCAATTGATAAACAAAATATGGTAAAACAACAAGTTGAATTTATGAAAGCATATCGAAGATTAATTCAATTTGGAACATTTTACCGTCTAAAAAGTCCTTTTGAAGATAATGAAACAATATGGATGGTAGTATCAAAGGATAAATCTCAAGCATTAGTTGGTTATTATCGTACTCTACAAGAAATTAATGTTGGTTATCGAAGAATCAAATTATTAGGTTTAAATAAAAATTATTCATATCATGTATCATTATTAGATCAAAATTTTTATGGTGATGAACTCATGAATGTTGGTTTAATCACAAGCGATAGTTCTAGTAGTGATCATAATGATGAAGGTGATTTTGTTTCGCGAATATATGTTTTAAAGGCAAATTAAAACTGGAATGAAAATTCCAGTCTTATTATCTATTAACAGATGAAGCAATCTTATGATAAGTCCAACGTTTTCCTCTTATCGCAATAGATAAGGCCATAATATTTTCAGGTAAGGCAATACCACACCAACCCGCATCACCAATATGTTGAATATCTATACCACAACGTTTATTTGTTAAAGCAATCATACGAATAGTATCTTCATCACTACCTTCTTGTGAAGTACCAATAGCACTTAATGATAAAGCTCCTTTAGATTTAATCAATTGACAAGCTTTTGTGACCGTTTCTTCACTTAATCCTGGAACTGTATAAACAGCAGGCATTAATATAATATCAGCCCCTGCATCAATAAATCTTTCAATACTTACTAAATCTACTAATGGTTCATCAACCCCAGCTGAATGCATCTTTCCTGCAATAATCAAACCTCCAAAATATTCTTTAGCTGTTGCAATAGCTTTTTCAATAGATGCATTACTAACACCAGTACCAGGATTCCCTGTTAAACAAATAAAATCAAAACCTAACTCCTTAGCTTTCATAAACGTTTCCTTCGTCGCATGTCTACCATGAGATATCTCTTGTCTACTTTCCATCATTTCAACATCATCATCGATTGGTTCCAAATTACAACCTACTGGTCTACCAATCAAATCCTTCAATAAACGAACAGGATTATCACTATCAGGTAAACCATTGATATGTGGATTGTCACAATCAAATACATTTAACAACACCATATCACTACCAAAAGCAACGGCCAATTCAGCATTAGTTACATCATTTAATAATGGTTGAAGAGATACAACCGTTTCCGTCATGATTGTTCTACCTTCGCTAGCTAAAATTGCTTGTTTTAATTCGTCTTTTGTTAAATTCTTCATTTCACTTGCAGTACAATTGAGTAATCTTTTCATGTTAAAACCTCCTAAATATATTATATCATTAATAGGTTTAATCTGAAATAATGTCTTTATAATGAAACAAAAATTTGTTATAGTAATAATAATGAGGAGAGTGATTGTGGTGCCTATAGGTATATTAACTGATGTAGGAGCTGTTTTAATTGGAACAATTATAGGAGCAAGTGTTAAGAAGTTTATACCAAAATATTTATTAGGTGAATTACCTAAAGTTTTTGGTGTTTGTTCGGTTTGTATTGGTATCATGTCTTTGATTGGTGTGCAAACAATGTCTATGGTTATTATGGCTGTTATATGTGGTTTTGTGATTGGAGAGTTATTACATATTAATATTCATGTTTCTAAAGCTTTTTCTGCTATATTAAAAAAATTACCTTTTCATATCGAAGGTAATTATAATGATTATATGGAACTTTATTTACTTGTTGTATTGATGTTTTCAATGAGTGGTATGGGGCTGTTTGGTGCATTAAGTGAAGGTATGACTGGAGATTCTTCCGTTTTAATGTCAAAAGCAGTACTAGATTTCTTTAGCGCTGTATTATTTGGAGCTGCTTTAGGTTATGCTCAATCTTTAATTTGTGTGCCTCAATTTGTTATATTAATGGGTTGTTTCTTTTTAGCCCAAATCATTTCACCTTATTTAACAGATATCATGATTGCTGATTTTAAAGCTTGTGGTGGTGTTTTAACTATTATTACAGGTCTTAATGTGGCCAAGATCATAAAACTTAATGCTATTAATTTAGTGCCTGCACTCATTATTGTTATGCCACTAGTTGGCCTTTACTGTATGATTTAAGCCGAGATTTCTCTCGGCCTTTTTATTTACTTAAATCTTGATTCACTCTTACTAAATCATCACGAATAGAAATATGTTGAGGACACATACGTTCACATTTTCCACACTTTTGACAATGACTTGCTTTAGCATCATCTTTCATACTTGCATATCTATCTTTAAACTTATCTTCACCATAAATATAATAATTATTCCAATACTTAAAATTTGTAGGAATATCTACTCCAAAAGGACAAGGCATACAATAACTGCATCCAGTACAGCCATTTTGCGTACGTTTATGTAAAGTATCAGCAACTCTCTCAATCACTTTTAATTCATCATCATTCAAATTTGTATAATGATTAAAGGTATCCAAATTATCCTGTACTTGATCCAATGTTGACATACCACTCAATATCACTTTCACACATGGTAATGTGCCTACATATCTTAAAGCCCAAGATGCTAAAGACTTAGAATCATCATAGTCTTTAAACATTTTTGTCACATCGTCAGGAAGATTCGCTAAACTACCACCTTTAATTGGTTCCATAACGACTAAAGGAATACCTAACTTTGTTAATAAATCAATACCTCTTTGTCCAGCC
This sequence comes from Erysipelotrichaceae bacterium, assembly GCA_021200395.1. Classification (GTDB taxonomy): domain Bacteria; phylum Bacillota_I; class Bacilli_A; order Erysipelotrichales; family Coprobacillaceae; genus JAJQDJ01. Next base: position 595 of record JAJQGQ010000100.1, on the reverse strand, counting down.
TGAATATGCATATCCATATAATTAATCTGTAATTGACAAAAATCCCATGAATAAGAAGTAATAATATTCTCAAACACTTCATACTCATCATGAAAACTAAAACCAATATACTTGATCTTTCCTTCATTTCTTAATTCTTCACATACATCTAAAACATGATAATCTAATACTTTTTGCCATCTATCCTTATCCAAAGCATGAATCAAATAAAAGTCTACATAATTCTTATCCAATCTTTGCAATTGTTCTTCAAAAATCTTTCTTACATCTTCTTGACTATTCACATTCCATATAGGAAGTTTAGTAGCTAAAGTATATTGATTTCTATCATACTTATTTAATACTCTACCAATAAATGGTTCACTATCACCATTATGATATGGATAAGCAGTATCAATATATGTTACACCATTCTTAATAGCTGTATCTATCATTTTTTCTGCTTCTTTTTCATTGATACTTCCATCATCGTTTGTAGGAAAACGCATGCATCCAAATCCTAATAATGAATTTGTAATACCTAAATTTTCCATTAATCTTTTTTCCATCTTATTCACCTCATCTGTATTATAGCATTTTTTATAATCATGTTAAT
>JAJQGQ010000263.1 GCA_021200395.1 Erysipelotrichaceae bacterium | reverse complement strand
TAAATGAGAATATAGGAAAATTATAGAAAATGATAATTTTAAAATATAAAAAATGCCTATTTTCATAATTTGAAAAAAATTATATATAAAATGTGATATTATTAGCGTGTCCCAAATATCTATAATAGTATTCGTTTTCCCGTAACAGAATACAGATAGGAAAAATACCATTTTTATAAATGGTATTTTTTGTTTTATAAAATCAATAAAGCATATAATTAGATTTTTATAATAATTCATGGTATAGTCAAATTAACATAATGGAATGGATAAATTTTATGATTAAATTCTTTTGAAAATTTAGTTTATTCCCATTGTGAATATTTATTAAGAATGTTATAATTAACACGAAAATTTAAACAGGGGGTTTTAAGATGACATTTAAAGTAAAATGGAATGATGCCTGGGATGGATTCCAAGCAGGAAAATGGAATAAAGATGTTAATTTAAGAGATTTTATTCAATTAAATTATACTCCTTATGATGGAGATGATTCATTCTTGGCAGGTCCTACACAAAACACAAAAGATTTATGGGATCAAGTCATGGATCTAACAAGACAGGAAAGAGAAGCTGGTGGTGTTTTGGATATGGATACAAAGATTGTATCTACATTAACTTCTCATGATGCTGGTTATTTAGATAGATCAAAAGAAAAGATTGTTGGTTTCCAAACTGATAAACCTTTCAAGAGATCCTTACAACCTTTTGGTGGTATTCGTATTGCTGAACAAGCTTGTGAAACTAATGGTTATAAGGTAGATCCTGAAATTTCCTATATTTTTAGAGAATATAGAAAGACTCATAACCAAGGTGTATTTGATGTTTATACACCAGAAATTAGAGCTTGTCGTTCTTCTCACATTATTACTGGTTTACCTGATGGATATGGTAGAGGACGTATTATTGGAGATTATCGTAGAGTTGCCTTATATGGTGTTGATTTATTGATTGAAGATAAGAAAAACCAATTGGCTACAACTCAAAAGAGAATGACTTCTAGTGTTATTCGTTTAAGAGAAGAATTATCTGAACAAATTAGAGCTTTAGGTGAATTAAAAGAAATGGGATTTAAGTATGGTTTTGATATTTCTAAACCTGCTAAAGACTGTAAAGAAGCTATTCAATGGTTATACTTTGGATATTTGGGCGCTGTAAAAGAACAAAACGGGGCAGCAATGTCATTGGGTAGAACTTCTACATTTATTGATATTTATGTTGAAAGAGATTTGGCTAGTGGTAAATATACTGAAGAAGAAGTTCAAGAATTTATTGATCACTTTATCATGAAATTAAGATTAGTTAAATTTGCCAGAACTCCTGAATATAACTCAATCTTCGCTGGTGACCCTACTTGGGTAACTGAATCAATCGGTGGTGTTGGTGTTGATGGACGTCATATGGTTACTAAGACTTCATTTAGATATTTACATACATTATCTAACTTAGGAACTGCACCAGAACCAAATATGACTGTATTATGGTCTACAAGATTACCAGATAACTTTAAAGCATTCTGTGCTAAGACTTCTATTGAAACTTCATCAATTCAATATGAAAATGATGACTTAATGCGTGTTACTCATGGTGATGATTATGCGATTGCGTGTTGTGTATCTTCAATGCGTGTTGGTAAAGAAATGCAATTCTTCGGTGCTCGTGCTAACTTAGCTAAGTGCTTATTATATGCTATCAATGGTGGTGTTGATGAAAAATCTAAGAAACAAGTTGGGCCTAAATATCGTCCAGTTGTTGGTGATTACTTAGATTATGATGATGTTATTGAAAAATATACTGATATGATGGCTTGGTTAGCAGGTGTTTATGTTAATGCTTTAAATATCATCCATTATATGCATGATAAATATGCTTATGAAAGAATTCAAATGGCTTTACATGATAGAGAAGTAAAACGTTATTTCGCTACTGGTATTGCTGGTTTATCAGTTGTAACAGACTCATTATCAGCTATTAAATATGCTAAAGTTAAATGTATTAGAGATGATGATGGTATTGTTGTTGATTATGAAGTAGAAGGAGATTTCCCTAAATATGGTAACGATGATGATCGTGCTGATGAAATCGCTCAATGGTTAGTTGAAACATTTATGGATATGGTTCGTTCTCATCATACTTATAGAGATTCTATTCCTACAACTTCTATCTTAACAATTACTTCTAACGTTGTTTATGGTAAAGCAACAGGAAGTACTCCTGATGGTAGAAAAGGTGGAGAACCATTTGCTCCAGGTGCTAACCCAATGCATGGTAGAGATACTCATGGTGCTATTTCTTCATTATCATCAGTTGCTAAGTTACCATTTAAAGATGCTCAAGATGGTATTTCTAATACATTCACAATCATTCCTAATGCTTTAGGTAAAGATGATGCTGTATTTGCTGGTGATTTAGATATTGAATCTATCAAAGAAGGTAATTAATTAGAAAGAAGTGTTTATCAATGGCTACTCAAAAAGAAATTGAAGAGCTAGTTAAAATGTTGGATGGTCATATGAGTTCAGGTTCTGGACATATTAATGTTAAAGTGAACGATGATGCTCAGATTGAAATGGAAGATGTTACTGTTGTGTCAAAGATGGATTGTGATAGTGGTGATACTGCTTGTAAGATTCCAAATTTACCAATGGATGACGATGATGAATATTAGTAAAGGAGAATTATTATGGCTACAAGTGAACAACAAGTACAAAATTTAGTTGGTATGTTAGATGCTTACGCTGAAAAAGGTGGACATCATTTAAATGTTAATGTATTAAATAGAGATACTTTATTAGATGCTCAAAAACATCCTGAAAAATATCCTCAATTAACAATTCGTGTTTCTGGATATGCTGTTAACTTTGTAAAACTTACAAAGGAACAACAAGATGATGTTATTTCACGTACATTCCACGAATCTTTATAAAATTTAGGAGACATTTATATTGTCTCCTTTCAAAGTAAAATGATAAGAACACCATTGAGGAGGATGAATAAATGAAAATCTTATTATGTTGTGTTGCTGGAGTTACTTCTACATTATTTGCTTCAAAATTAAAGGATGCAGGTTCTCGTAAAACTAAAGATTTAAATGTATGGTCTGCATCAGAACACGCAGTTGAATATTCTGCTGATTTAGCTGATGTTATCTTAATTGAACCACAATTAAGAAGTGCATATGAAAAAATTGCAGCTGCTTATCCTGATAAAATTGTTAAAGTTGTTAATGAAGAAGATTTTGTTAACTTCAATGCAATCAAGATTTTTAATGATATCTGGGAAGAATATAATAAATAATAAAAATTATTCTTATGTCTTAAAGGGAATCAATTTCATTGATTCCTTTTTTGTGATAAAATAAAAGAAAGGTGGTGTTTTTATGGAAGGTTATATTCATTCAACGGAAAGCTGTGGAACAGTTGATGGACCAGGAATAAGATTTGTAGTATTTTTTCAAGGTTGTCCAATGCGCTGTCTTTATTGTCACAACCCTGATACATGGCAACCTCATGTTGGAGAAACTATGAGTGTGGATGATATATTGAAAATGTTTAATTCAAAGAAAGAATTTTATAAAAATGGTGGTATTACTTGTACTGGTGGTGAACCTTTAATGCAAATAGATTTTTTAACTGAATTATTTGAGGAATGTCATCACCAAGGAATTCATACATGTCTAGATACTTCAGGTATTACATTTAATGAAAATCCTGATTATTTAAAGAAAATGGATCGATTACTTGAAGTAACAGATTTAGTGATGCTCGATATCAAACATATTGATCCTGTAGAACATATAAAATTAACCAGCCAACCAAATGATATGATATTAAAATTTGCCCATTATATTGATGATAAAGGTATTGAAATATGGATAAGACATGTGGTTGTACCAACGATTACGCAAAATGATAAGTATCTTTATCAATTAGGACAGTTTATCGCAACTTTAAAAAATCTTAAAGCCTTGGATGTTTTACCATATCATACAATGGGTAAGGTGAAGTATGATAATTTAGGTTATGATTATCCACTAAAAGATATAGAACCACTAAGCAAAGAAGATGCTATTAAAGCACGAGATGTTATTTTAAAAGGAATGAAAGATACGTTACATAAACATGAATGAAATATATGATCAATTAGACTATTTTTATGCACATCAGCAATTAGATGAAGCATATGCTTATTTATTCAATCAATTAAATAAAGCTATGCAAGATAACAGAGATGACCTGGTATTAGGATTGCTTAGTGAATTGATGGGTTATTATCGCGTTACTTCACAATTTGATTTGGGTTATATGATAGCTTCACAATCAGAGAAAATACTTTTATCTCATGGCTTGGAAAATACGATAGAAGCAGGTACATGTTATCTCAATATGGCTACTTTATATAGAGCAGGTGGAAGATATTTAGATGCCTTGGATTATTATCATAAAGTAGAAACTATTTATCAAAAACTTGATGATCATGATGAGCGCTTAGCTTCATTTTATAATAATATATCATTATTATATGAGGAATTAGGTGAGTTGAATAAAGCTATTGATTATGAAACAAAAGCTTTATCTATTATGAAAGATATTCATCATAGTGAAGTAGAAATAGCGATTACTTATAGTAATTTAGCACAAATGTATTATCAATTAGATAAAAATGATCAAGCTTTAGAATATCTCAATCAATCTTTATTATTATTTGAATCATTAGATTATCTAGATACGCATTACTATGCAGCTTTATCATTAAAAGCATATCAATATAGCTTAGATCATCAATATGAACAATCTTTACAACTCTATGATGATATATTAGAAAAACTCAATGAATTATATGGTCATAATAAAGAATATCAAATAGTCTTAGAAAATAAGAAAAATGTCGAAAGCCAATTATATATAAAAGGTCTACAACTATGTGAACAATATTATCAACAATATGGTATAAAAATGTTAGAAAACTTTAAAGAATATTTACCTTATATGGCGATTGGCTTATGTGGTGAAGGATCAGATTGTCTAGGTTATGATGATGAATTATCCCATGATCATGATTTTGGACCTGGCTTTTGTATTTGGTTACCTCGTGACATCTATGATGAAATATATACCGATTTACAACAAGCTTATGATGATTTACCAAAAAGTTTTATGGGTTATCAAAGAAATACAACGCCACAAGCTACTTGTAGAGTAGGCGTACAATGTATTGATGACTTCTTTACCTGTCCTCAAAATGATGATGATTGGCTCAATATTGATGAAATGACATTGCTTAATTGTACAAATGGAAAAATATTTATAGATAACTATGGACTTGTTACAAAAATAAGAGAAGATTTATCTTATTATCCAAAACATATACAAATAATAAAATTAGCTGATAATCTTCATTTGATGTCACAATGTGGACAATATAATTATCAACGTATCTTAAAAAGAAATGATAAAGTTGCATTAGAACTCTGTGTATCCTCGTTTATTGATGCCACTATTTCAGTTGTTTATATTTTAAATAAAAAATATAAACCTTATTATAAATGGAGTTATTATGGCTTAAAAGATTGTGTTATCTTAAATGATTTAAGACAATCATTAGATCAGCTTGTAGAATCTGAAAATAAAGAAGTAATCATGGAAAGCATATGCCAACGTGTTATATTTGAATTAAAAAAGCTTAATTTGACAACAGGTGATTCATCTTTCTTAGATGATCATGTATCTTATGTATTAGGAGTTTAAAATGATAGATGAAATTATTACATTAGAATGGAAGTTTATGCAAGAAACGAAGCATATTGATGGTAGAGCAAAATGTCAGGACGACTATGAAAACTTCGAAAAATACCGTCAAGCTCAATTTCGTGTTTATAATCAAGAAGTATTAGAAAGCTATTTATATGATTTACATCAATATGAAAATCTAGGGAGAAATCCTATTACAGAAAAATATGGTTATATGATGGCTAGTAGTGACCCGACCTATTATGAAACAATTAAGGATCAATTACCTATCATAGATGAAGATAAATTAGAAATCATCAATGCGATATGTCAAATAGAAGTGACGATGAAAGAAGAATTCAATCAACAATATCCTATTTTGGCATCTTTATCTAGAATGACACATAGTTATGAGGATGAAATAGAAGAGACTTCTTTTGAAACATATTTAAGAGGAGAATTATTAACTTATTCTTCTCAAAGCCTCTATTTATATGGTAAAATGTTAGTAGAAATGATTAATCATCAACAAAATATTGTGACTGAAATTATGCAAGAAACAGTTAAATTGTATGGCTATCAAAATATTGATGAAGCACAAGAAAAAATGAAGGAGGAAAACGCATGAAATTAGGAGCTATTGAAGCAGGTGGGACAAAATTTGTCGTTGCAGTTGGTAATGAAAATGGAGAAGTATTAGAAAGAGCATCTTTTCCGACGACAACACCTGATGAAACAATGAAAGAAACAATTGCTTTTTTAAGGATAAGGATGTTGAAGCTATTGGTTTAGGTTGCTTTGGACCAATTGATCCAGATAAAACTTCACCAACTTATGGTTATATTACGACAACACCTAAACCAGGATGGGCCAATTATAATATAGTTGGTGCTTTAGCAGAAGCATTTCCTGACACACCTATTGGTTTTGATACAGATGTCAATGGTGCATGTTTAGGTGAAGCTTATTTTGGCGCAGCAAAAGGTTTAGATAGTGCTTTATATTTAACTATTGGTACAGGTATCGGTGGTGGTGCCATCGTAGAAGGCAATTTGGTTCATGGCTTGTTGCATCCTGAAATGGGGCATATGGTTATGAATGTGAGAGAAGATGATCCTTATAAAGGAAAATGTCCTTATCATGGTACATGTTTTGAAGGTATGGCTGCTGGTCCAGCTATTGAAGAAAGATGGGGCAAAAAAGGTAGTGAATTACCTGCAGATCATCCTGCCTGGGATTTAGAAGCATGGTACATTGCACAAGCTTTAGCTATTTATGTATTAACTTTATCACCAAAGAAGATTATTTTAGGTGGTGGTGTTATGCATCAAAAACAACTTTTCCCACAGATTCATAAATATTTACAAGAAAGATTAAATGGCTATATTCAAAAAGAAGAGATTACGACAGATAAGATTAAAGACTATGTGGTATATCCAGGACTAGGAGATAATGCTGGTATTTGTGGTGCTTTAGCTTTAGCTAAAGTCGCAAAGGAGAATTAAGATATGTCTAAGAAACTTTATCGATCTAATCATGATTCTATGATTTGTGGTGTATGTGGTGGTATTGCTGAGTATTTTGATATTGATTCAACGATTGTTAGAATTATTGCAGTATTACTCATATTTGGATATAGTGCTGGGGTATGGATTTATTTGATTGCGGCATTTATTATGCCTAAGAATCCTTATGATTATTAAGAACTAGATATCTAGTTCTTTTTTAGAAGGTGACACATGGAATATAAAATTGGTGAAGTTTCTAAATTGCTTCACACTTCGAAAGAAATGATTCGTTATTATGAGAAAAAAGGTATATTAAAACCAGAGAGAAAAGATCATAATAACTATCGTACTTATAGCACTATGGATGTTTTTATGTTGATGGAAATTATTAATTATCAATCACTTGGTTTCACGCTGAAAGAAATTAATGAGCTTATTCAAGATGATTATTATGAAAATCTTAATGTGCATCTTAAAAAATATAATGCTAAGCTTGATCAGGAAATTGAACTTAAACAATTAATGAAATATCGCCTGAATGAAATAAATGAAAGAGCCGAGGCGTGTAAATTGAATGTAGGACATTATTGGGTAAAAATGATTCCTAGACGTGAGGCTTTTTATATATGCTCATCTCATAATGATGATTATGAAAGATTCGAAATGTCAGATAAAGCAAGTGAATTCGTTTTTTCAAGTGAACATACGGCATTTTTTGATGCCTTGGTACGTTTTGAAGATGATAAAGAAACATGGTGGTATGGAATGAATGAAACATATGCACAACAATTTCCTATAGCTAAATCTATTGATAAACAGACAATGGAAACCCACTTATGTTTATGTTCTATTATTGATATGGGTGAAATTGGTTTATTTAATCGTTCTTGCATTAATCCTATTTTAGATTATACAAAGAAAAAATATCAAATTGATGGTTATCCTGTAGGAGTCCTTATTGGTCGTGGCTTTGAAGAACATAAGTTTAAACGTATGATGGAAATACAGATACCAATTAAAACATTGAAATAGTTTCAATGTTTTTTTTGATGATTTTTAGGAATTGCTTTTACTTTGTGTTTCATTTCACAAGAATATATTCATATTTTATCAATAAAAATTTCATCTTGACTTTGAAACTATTTCATCATGTAAACTTTAAATAGATACATAAGGAGGAGTATAAGATGTATACAAAATTATTTACACCTATGAAAGTAGGCAATTGTGAAATTCCTAATCGTTTGGTTGTTCCAGCCATGGTTACTAATTATTGTACCAAAGATGGTTTTTTAACAGATCGATATATCAAGTATATCGAAGAAAAAGCCAAAGGCGGTTGGGGTATGATTATTACTGAGGATTATAATGTTACTGAACATGGAAAAGGCTATGAAAGAATTCCTGGATTTTGGCTTGATGAACATATTGAACTTAACAAGAAGTTAACATCTATTGTTCATCAATATGATTCAAAAATATTCTGTCAAATGTATCATGCTGGTAGACAAAGTTCACCAATGGTGAATGGTGGTATGCAACCTATTGCACCTGCAGCCACAAAAGATCCTACTTGTATGTCTTTAGCAAGAGAAATGAGTATTGAGGAAATTCATACACTAGTTCAAGAATTTAAGGAAGCTGCAAGAAGATGTAAAGAATCTGGTTTTGATGGTATTGAATTACACTGCGCTCATGGTTATTTGTTGGCTGAATTTTTATCACCATATGTGAATAAACGTGTAGATCAATACGGTGGATGTTTTGATAATAGAGTAAGAATTGTGGATGAGATTATTGCAGCTATGCGTGAAGCTGTGGGGGATTTTCCAATTCAAGTGCGTATTTCTGGTAATGAATATGTTGTTGGTGGACGTACAGAAGCTGAGACTTATCAATTGGTGAGACATTTAGAAGAAGTAGGTTTTGATGCTATTCATGTTTCTAATGGTGTTTATGCAGCACATCCATTAAATCAAATTATTGCTCCTATGTTTACCAATCATGCTTTGAATATGGATACAGCTGAACAAGTTAAGAAATTGGTCAATATACCTGTTATTTTATCTAATCGTATTAATGAACCAATGATGGCTGATACATTATTGGTAATGGGTAAAGCTGATTTTATTGGTATGGCAAGAGGATCACTCGCTGATCCACATTTACCTTGTAAAGCTCAAAAAGGTCAAATGGATCAAATCAACTATTGTATTGGTTGCTTACAAGGTTGTGAATGGCCATTGTTTAAGAATGATTCAATCACTTGCCTTGTTAATCCACGTGTTGGAAGGGAATATGAGTGTGAAATAACAGAAGCAGAAAATAAAAAGAATGTTATGGTTATTGGTGGAGGGCCAGCTGGTTTAATGGCTGCAAGAACTGCAGCTATGCGTGGTCATAAGGTATCAATCTATGAAGCACAAGAACAATTAGGTGGACAATTTAGAAGTGCCGCTTATCCTATAGGAAAAGGTGAACTTTCAACAGTAACCTCTTCATATCGCGCTAATAATGAAGCTTTGGGTGTTGATATTCATTTAAACACTGAAGTTAGTGAAGAACTTATTAAAGAAGTCAATCCTGACGCTATTGTTATTGCAACTGGTGCTAAACCAACTGTACCACCAATCAAAGGTATTGAAAATACTGTTACTGCTGAAGATATGTTACTAGGCAAACATGATATTTCTAATGGCGCTATTGTTGTATGCGGTGGTGGAGAAGTTGGTGGAGAAACAGCCCATTATCTGGCTGAGAAGAATCCAAATGTCACAATATTGGAAATGCAATCAGATATTTTAAATGACATGATGCCTATGACAAAGACATGTTTAGTAGAAATGATTCAACAATCAGGTATCAAAGTGAATACGAATGCTAAAGTATTAGAAATTACAGAAAATAGTGTCATTTATGAAGACCAAAATGGACAGCAAGTAACTATTCCAGCTGATCAAGTTGTATCAGCATTTGGATATAAAGCTTATAATCCATTAGAAGAAACTGCTAAAAAGTTATGTGATGAAGTTTATGTTGTAGGTGGTGCTATTCAAGCTGGCGGTGCTATTGCTGCTACTAAAGAAGGTTATGAAGCAGGGTTAAAGATTTAGGAAGTTATCAAACTTCCTTTTTTTATTTTCTTATTGACTTGAAGTCCACTCCAGGTATTATAATATGAACAGGTGATGCAAATGAGAATATCTGAAGTTTCTCAAAAATATAATCTAACAACAGATACATTAAGATACTATGAAAGAATAGGATTATTAAAAGATGTACCTAGAAATAAGGGTATTAGAGATTATGATGAAATATCATGTCAACGCATCGAATTTATCAAATGCATGCGTGAAGCTGGTGTAGAAATTGAATTATTAAAACAATATTTTGATTTATATGATCAAGGATCATCAACAGTAAGTGCTAGAAAAGAATTACTACAAAAACAAAGAGAAAGATTGTTAGAAAAGCAAAAAAGAATCCAAGAAACATTAGAAAGATTAAACCATAAGATTGAAATGTGTGAGGAGGATGAAAATCATGGAAAAATCTAAAGTTTATTTTACAAAAGAAATCACAAGTGAGAGCTTAATGAAGATTTATGAAGCAGTAGGAGTAGAATTGACAGGTAAGGTAGCTGTAAAGGTTTCTACGGGTGAAGCTGGTGCCAGAGGTTATTTGAAAGCTGATTTGATTGCTCCATTGGTTAAGAAATTAAATGGGACAATCGTAGAATGTAATACAGCTTATCGTGGTGAAAGAAATATTTTGAAGGCTCATATGAAAGTAGCACAAGATCATGGCTTTACATCATTTGCCGATGTAGATATTATGGATGCTCCTGGCGAAAAGAAAATACCAGTGAATGGTGGTAAGCATTTGGATTATGATATTATTGGTGTGAATTTAGATAATTATGATTCTATGTTGAATTTGGCTCATGGGAAAGGTCATGCAATGGGAGGATTTGGTGCTAATTTAAAGAATCAATCTATTGGTATTGCTTCGAGAAATGGTAAAGCTTATATTCATTCTGCTGGATTTACAGATGATCCTAAGATTTTATGGGATAATTTACCACCACAAATTGATTTTATTGAATCTATGGCAGAATCTGCTAAAGCAGTCGCTGATTATTTTGCATCACAAAATAAACCTATTGTCTATATTACAGTTATGAATTTCTTATCTATCGATTGTGATTGTGATTGTAATCAAAGTGATCCAGTCATGGATGATTTAGGCATTGTTGCATCTCTTGATCCAGTAGCTAATGATCAGGCATTTGTTGATATGATTTTCTCATCTAAAGAACCTGGTGCTCAAAAACTTCAAGAAAGAATTGATAGTATGTTAGGTAGAGAAATCTTACCTTATAGTGAAAAATTAGGTTTAGGAAGTACACAATACGAATTAATTGAAATCTAAACGAGTTCTAACTTCAAATTCCTCTCATACAATTGTATGGGAGGAATTTTATGAATAGAGGAGAAATATATTATGCTGACTT
>JAJQGQ010000216.1 GCA_021200395.1 Erysipelotrichaceae bacterium | reverse complement strand
AATATTTTCATCTCACTATAATGATATTCATCCTATTATTAAAAGTATCTATAATTTCTTAGAAAAATATCAATTAGTAGATTATCTAATGAATATAATTAGTGATATGAGTCAATCCATTATTTATTGGATAAGTAATATTGCTCTATCTTTAGGAATATCTTTTTATTTATCCTATGATAATATGCATCTTATTGATAACCTTATTTATCATATTTCTTTTTCCAAACAAGGGCTTTATATGCAAGCATTAAAAAGAATAAAACTAGTAACTTATCGTTTTATGAAATCTATTTTCTTAGATTTTATATGCTTTTATATATTATGTCTTATGCCTTTTTATTTTATTGATCATGAAATGTTTTATATGATTGCTTTCTTTTTAGCACTTACCAATCTCATTCCTTACATTGGGCCATATATTGGTGGAATACCTATCATTATATATGAATACTTTATTGATATGAATTTGGGTTATGCCTCTTTAATCGCTATTATTGTTTTACAATATTTAGAATCATCTTATCTTCAACCCTATTTATTTTCTAAATATATTCATATTCATCCTATTACTTTATTTATTGCATTATCTTTTTTTGGGGATTTATGTGGTATTATTGGAATGGTCTTTTCTCCTTTGTTTTTATCATATGTGATGATTATATATGATTTGTGTCAACAATTAAGGCTTCATGATAAAGTCAAGAGCATTGTTTTTAATCAACATTCATAAGATAAAACAGGTGATTATATTGAGCATATTATCAGGATTATCTTTATTCTTATATGGGATGCATCTGATGAGTCAATCATTAGAAATATGTATGAATGATTATATGAAACATGTTTTGATGAGTTTTACGAAACATAAATATGTTTCGCTGATGATCGGTATGATATTGACAGCTATGATGCAAAGTTCTTCAGCTATGACAATTATGCTTATGAGTTGTCTTAATAGTCATCTTATATCATTAGAAAGTGCTATATGGTTATTAATGGGAGCTAATATTGGGACAACAATAACAGGACATATAATGTCTTTAGATATGAGTCAATTGGCACCAATATTAGCTATCATAGGAATTATTCTTTTATGGACTAAGTTGCAAACAATCGGTGAAGTTATTATAGGTTTGGGGTTGCTATTTATTGGTTTGGAAATTTTACAATTAGGACTGAGTAGTATTCATATTGATATGTTTTTAAAAGTCAATCATCCTATGGTCATGATTATATATGGTTTTATTTTAACTTCTATTATTCAAAGTTCTAGTGCATCGATTGGTATTTTACAATCATTAGTTGTTGAATCTTTGATTCCTTTTTCAAGTACTGTTTATTTGATTTTTGGTTTTAATATGGGTAGTTGTATGACTGGTATATTAGCATCAATCGTTAGTAGTCGTGATGCGAAAAGATTGGCGTTGTTTCATTTGTTGATAAATGGTATTGGTACAATTCTATTTTATATGTTATGTAACTATACATTACTATTGGTATATTTTAAAACTATTATCGTTAATCCTGTTTTACAAGTTGCTTACATGCATACATTTTTTAATGTTATAACGACGTTTTTTGTCATTTTGATATATAAATATTTCATCAGACTTATTTATCTTATATTTCCTGATAAACATACGTTTATCCATGAGAAAAATAAAATTAGAATTTTTCTTTGATTGTTCATATTTTATTGTCATTTTATAAAAAATGAGATATAATACGCATGTGCGTATTTGCACGGTTTAAATGATATCATAGGAATTATAGGAGGAATAATATGACACCATTCACTATTTTAACCTATGTTCTAGCCGTCGCTTTTGGTATTTTAATCTACTTTATTTTAACGAAGTTAAAAATCTCTAAAGCTAACGGAGATGCTTCAAAAATTATTGAAGAGGCTAATGCCAAAGCTGACAATATAGTAAAAGAAGCGATTCTTGATGCGAAAACTCAAGCTTATGAATATAAGCTTGATGCCGAAAAAGAAATCAAGGAACAACGCTTAGAAGTTACTAAGATGGAAAACAAGCTATTGCAAAGAGAACAAAACATTGATCGTAGAGACATTGCTTTACAAGGAAAAGAAAATGTTTTGGAGGATAAAACAAAGCAATTAGATAAGAAGAGTAAAGAACTAGGTAAATTGGAGGCACAGCTCAAAGAAAAGATTGATTCACAAATTGGTGAATTAGAAAAGATTGCAGCAATGAGTGCTAACGAAGCAAAACAAGAATTATTTAAACAAGTTGAACAAAAAATTTCTAAAGAAATGACAGCTTATATTAAGGAGCAGGAAGAAGAAGCAAAAGCAAAAGCTTCAATGATTGCAAAAGATATTATTGCTGAAGCTATTAATCGTTATTCACAGGAAGAAACTATTGAAAGAACTGTTAATGTAGTGGCTTTACCAAGTGAAGAAATGAAAGGTAGAATTATTGGTAGAGAAGGACGTAATATTAAAGCTATTGAAAATGCTACAGGAGTAGAACTGATTATTGATGATACACCTGAAGCAATTACGATTTCGTGCTTTGATCCGATTAGAAGAGAAGTAGCTAGATTATCGTTAGAAACATTGATTAGAGATGGAAGAATTCAACCAGGCCGTATTGAAGATGTTGTTAGTCGTACAAAGAAAGAATTAAATGAAACAATTTTTAAAACTGGAGAAGATGCTATTTTTGAATTAGGTATTTCAAGAATGAATAAAGAATTGATTACCATGATTGGTAAATTGAAATATCGTACCAGCTATGGACAGAATGCTTTGCAGCATTCTAAAGAAGTGGCTCATTTTGCTGGAATGATGGCAGCTGAGTTAGGATTAAACCAACAATTAGCTCGTCGTGCGGGATTACTACATGATATTGGTAAAGCTGTTGATCATGAAATGGAAGGAAGTCACGTTGAATTAGGCGCAAAATTTGCGAAAAAATATGGTGAAAATGCAACAGTCGTAAATGCTATTGAATCACATCATGGTGATGTGCAACCAACAAGCATTATATCTGTTTTAGTTGCAGCTGCTGATACATTATCTGCTGCTAGACCAGGTAGTCGAAGTGAAACAATTGAGAATTACATTCAAAGATTAGAAAAACTTGAAGAAATATCTAAAGGTTTTGATGGTGTTGATAAGGTTTATGCTATTCAAGCAGGCCGTGAAATTCGTGTTATTGTAAAACCAGACAAAGTTGATGATATTGCAAGTCATAAATTGGCTAGAGATATCAAAGATAAGATTGAAAACGAATTAACTTATCCAGGGCATATTAAAGTGACTGTGATTCGTGAAATTCGTGCTAATGAAATTGCTAAATAAAGATAGGTTAAACCTATCTTTTTTTAAAAGGAGGAGTTATGAATATACTATTTATTGGTGATGTTTTTGGTAATATTGGTAGAAATATGATAGAAGAATATTTACCAAAATTAAAGAATAAATATCATATTGATATGGTTATAGCAAATGTTGAAAATGCTACGCATGGAAAAGGGCTGATTAGAAAACATTATGATTTCTTTTTATTTCAAGGTATTTCTTTAATGACTATGGGAAATCATACTTTTTCTAAAAAAGAATTATTAGATTATATTGATGAAGCTGATCGTTTAATTGTTCCATATAATCAACCTAAAGCTTTACCTGGTGTCGGTTCTCGAGTTATTGAAATTAAAGGAAAGAAAATAAGAGTTACTAATTTATTAGGATTAACATTTATGGATGGTAAATCACAAAATCCTTTTGAAGCTATTGATGAAATATTAGCGAAAGATGATAGTGATATCCATATTGTAGATTTCCACGGGGAAGCCACAAGTGAAAAGATCGCTTTGGGATATTATTTAGATGGTAAAGTTTCTGCAGTATTAGGAACACATACTCATGTTGCGACAGCAGATGAAAAAATATTAGCACAAGGGACAGCTTTTCAATGTGATGTAGGTATGACGGGTCCTTATGAAAGCGTGATTGGCTGTCGTAAAGAAAGTATTATTCAACGTTATCAAACAGGTTTAATGACACCTTTTAGTGTAGCAGATGGTGAAGGGCAATTATGTGCTACTTTGCTTTCTTTCAATAATAATCAATGTGTTTCTATAAAACGTATCCTAATTGATCCAGCTCATCCTTTTGAGGCATAAAAATAAACTCTTATCATATAGTATGATAAGGAGGAATTAAATAATGGAAACTATGAAAGTATCTTCTTCGTCTATTCCAAGTAAAGTGGCTGGAGCTTTAACATGTCTTTTAAGAGAACATCCCCAAGTGACGATTCAAGTTATTGGTGCAGCATCTTTAAATCAAGCAATGAAAGCTATCGCCATTGCCAGAGGGTATATGGCTCCTGGTGGTCAAGAAATATATTGTGTTCCATCATTCTATGATTTAACTATTGATCATCAAACAATTACTTCACTAAGATTAAATGTAGAAATGCATGAAAAACTCTTTTAATTTTCTTGAAAAATGAGTATAATAGAAGTAGCTAAAAGGAGGAAATTTAAAAATGGCTAAATGTAAATTATTAATGCAAACAGCACAGGTTCAAAAATTAATTGACTATTTCGATGGATATGAAGATGATAAGGTTAAATGCAAATTCATCGGTAAAAAAGGAATTAAAGCAGAAGTTGAATGCGAAACTGAAATGTCTCCTGAAGATGCAGCTAATTACTGCAAAGGTTTATTCAAAAAGACTAAAGAAGGATCATATTTATACTTCTCAATCCAACCTGACGGATTCTTTGGATAAAAATATTAAAATAAGGACTTTGTCCTTATTTTTTTCTTTATAAATATTTATCTTTTGATATAATAGGTGGGAAAGTGGTGAAAGAATGAAAGATTATAGTGAATATTTTAAAGCGCCTTCTTTAAAAGAGGCTAGACATAGAGGAAAAGATGATATTCATCATATTGATGATGCTTATGAAATACCAGCAGATATGGTAGGTATAGGAAAGGGTCAAAAATACTATATCCAAACCTATGGTTGCCAAGCTAATGAAAGAGATAGTGAAACTTTAGCAGGTATTTTAGAGAGCATGGGGTATGAGGAAGCAACAGATATAAAAGAAGCTCAAGTGGTATTATTAAATACTTGTGCAATTAGAGAAAATGCAGAAGAGAAGGTTTTTGGTAAGATTGGTTATTTAAAGAACCTTAAACGTACACACCCTGATTTAATTTTTGGTGTTTGTGGATGTATGACACAAGAAGAAGTTGTGGTCAAAAAGATATTAGAGAAATATCCACAAATCGATTTAATTTTTGGTACGCATAATATTCATCGATTACCTGTTTTATTGAAACAAGCTATGCTAGAAAAAGAAATGGTTTTAGAAGTTTGGTCAAAAGAAGGCGATGTTATAGAAAACTTACCAAGTCATAGAGCACATCGTTATAAAGCATGGGTTAATATTATGTATGGATGCGATAAGTTCTGTACTTATTGTATTGTTCCTTATACTAGAGGAAAAGAAAGATCAAGACTAAAAGAAGAAATATTAGAGGAAGTCAATGAATTAGTTCAACAAGGCTATAAAGAAATTACTTTACTAGGTCAAAATGTTAATTCTTATGGTCATGATATTTATGATGATTATAATTTTGCATCCTTACTTCATGATGTATCTTTAACAGGTATTGATCGTATTCGTTTTACAACTTCTCATCCTTGGGAATTTAGTGATGATATGATTGAAGCTATTGCTACGCATGATAATATCATGCCAGCTATTCATTTACCTGTGCAATCTGGAAATACTGAAATACTAAAGAAAATGGGTAGACGATATACGAGAGAAGATTATTTAACATTATTTGATAAAATTAAAGTTAGAATACCTGATTGTACCATTACAACAGATATTATTGTTGGATTTCCTGGTGAAACAGATGAACAATTTGAAGATACAATGAGTTTATATGAACATTGTAGTTATGATTTAGCTTATACATTTATCTATTCTCCTAGAGATGGAACACCAGCTGCTAAAATGAAAGATGATATTGACAAACATACAAAGGAACAAAGACTCTATAGATTAAATGACTTAGTAACTGAAAAAGCTTATCAAAATAATCTTATTTATCAAGATCAAATCGTTGAAGTCTTAGTAGAAGGTACTTCTAAAAGAGATGATACTATGCTTACAGGTTATACGAAACATCAAAAACTCGTTAATTTTAAAGGGAATAATGATCATATAGGTCAAATCGTAAAAGTCAAAATTACAGAAGTCAAAACATGGGCTTTAAAGGGTGAAGAAGTTGAATAAAGATATTGAGAATAAAGCAAAAAAACTCAACCAATGGTTATTAGACAATGAACTTGTGAAAGAATATCAACACTATGAAACACTTATTCAACAACATCCTGAATTACAAAAACAAGAAGAAGAGCTAAAACAACTTCAACAACAAATTGTTCAAATGAAACATAGTGATGAAGATGCATCTCAAATCATTGAAACATATGAAATAAAGAAACAACAATTTGATGAAAATCCGATTATTCATAACTATTTATCATTAAAAGAAGAACTTAATGATCTTATGATACAAATAGAAACAATTATTAATGAACAATTACAAAAAGATGTTGACGAATAGTATAAAAATGATATAATTTTAAAAATTTATAAAAAAGGAGAGGATATAATGGCATATTTTTTTGATGAACCATCACACACTTTTAATGAATACTTATTGGTACCAGGGTACTCTAGTGCCGAGTGTCAAACAAAAAATGTAAGTTTAAAAACACCTTTGGTGAAGTACAAAAAAGGTCAAGAAGAACCAGCATTATCTTTGAACATTCCTTTAGTTTCAGCTATTATGCAATCAGTATCTAATGATACAATGGCAGTGGCTTTAGCACGTGAAGGAGGATGTTCATTTATTTATGGTTCACAATCTATTGAATCACAAGCAGAAATGGTTAGAAAAGTCAAGGCTTATAAAGCTGGTTTTGTACCTAGTGATTCTAATGTTTCACCAGAATCTACATTAAAAGATGTGATTGAACTCAAAGAAAAGACAGGACATTCAACTATGGCTGTTACAGTTGACGGGACTGCTAATGGGAAACTAGTAGGTATTGTAACAGGTAGAGATTATCGTATCTCACGTATGTCACCTGATGACAAAGTGAAAGACTTTATGACACCTTTTGAAAAATTAGTCACTGCGAAAAGCGGAACTTCTTTAAAAGAAGCTAATAACATTATTTGGGATCATAAATTAAATGCTTTACCAATTATTAATGATGATCAAACATTGGATTCATTTGTATTTAGAAAAGATTATGATTCAAGAAAATCTAATCCTAATGAACTATTGGATGAAGATAAACGATATATTGTAGGTGCTGGTATTAATACGAGAGACTATGCTGAGAGGGTTCCTGCATTAATTGAAGCTGGGGCTGATGTTCTATGTATTGATTCTAGTGAAGGATTTACTGAATGGCAAAAAATCACTTTAAAATGGATTAGAGATCATTATGGTGATAGTGTTAAAGTCGGTGCTGGTAATGTTGTAGATAAAGATGGATTTAGATTCTTAGCTGATTGTGGTGCTGATTTTATTAAAATTGGTATCGGTGGTGGCTCTATTTGTATTACGCGTGAGCAAAAAGGTATTGGTAGAGGCCAAGCCACTGCCACTATTGAAGTAGCTAAAGCTAGAGATGAATATTTTAAGGAAACTGGTATTTATATTCCTATCTGTAGTGATGGTGGTATTGTTCATGATTACCATATGACCTTAGCTTTAGCAATGGGTTCTGATTTTATTATGTTAGGAAGATATTTCTCACGTTTTGACGAATCACCAACAAACAAGGTCATGATCAATGGTCAATATATGAAAGAATACTGGGGTGAAGGTAGTGCAAGAGCACGTAACTGGCAAAGATATGATATGGGTGGAGATGCTAAATTATCATTTGAAGAAGGCGTAGACTCTTATGTTCCTTATGCAGGTTCTTTAAAAGATAATGTTGGTTTATCACTGGCTAAAATCAAATCAACGATGTGTAACTGTGGTGCTTTAACTATTCCTGAACTTCAAGAAAAAGCTAAAATTACACTTGTCTCTTCAACAAGTATTGTTGAAGGTGGCGCTCATGACGTTGTTTTGAAAGATTCAACGCCATCTATTAATCAATAAAAGTGTCTAAGACACTTTTTTTCTTTTGTAACAATTGACATTACAACAAATATTCCTTATAATCTCATCGAGGTGATATTATGCAGATATCCAGTCGTTTTACGATTGCAGTCCATGTTTTAACATGTATTGATACATTTAAGAATGAAAAAGTAACAAGTGAATTTTTAGCATCAAGCGTTCAAGTGAATCCTGTTATTATACGTAAAATATTATCACAGCTTAAAGCTGCTGATATTATTAAGGTACAACGTGGCTCTGGAGGATCAACGATTATTAAGTCACCTAATGAAATTACTTTTTATGATATTTATGAAGCAGTAGAATGTATTAACAATGATGAATTATTCCATTTTCATGAAAACCCTAATCAGAATTGTCCTGTAGGAAGAAATATTCATTATGCTTTAGATGATAAACTTCAACAAGTTCAAGCAGCTTTAGAAAATGAATTGAAACAAATTACATTACAGGATGTTATAGATGATACACAAAAATATATTGAATTAGAAACACTCAAATGAGTGTTTTTATTTATTTTTTTTGATGTAACCATTGACATTACAACAAAGATAATGTATATTGTAATAGAAATAGTTACAACGAAAGGAAAACACTATGAATCAAATTGAACGTCTCGATTATCTTATTGATTATTTATTAGATGAATCAGAGATCATTACTTATATACCTAAAACACTCACTGATAAAAAACTATTACTAAGATCACTTATGAATATACGTGAACCAAAACCAATCAGTAAAGAATTCCTATTTATACAAGATGCTTATCTACAAGAAGAATTAACATCTAAAAAGGTTACAGATCTATCTCAACTAAGCCAATTACAAGATCACATATATCTTTATCAAGGAGATATTACATTACTTAAAGTAGATGCGATTGTCAATGCAGCCAACAATCAAATGCTCGGATGCTTTGTACCCAATCATCGATGCATTGATAATGCTATTCATACCTATGCAGGTATCCAATTACGACTAGAATGTTACAACATCATGAAAGTACAGGAAACATTAGAACCAACAGGTAAAGCTAAAATCACTAAAGGGTACAATTTACCTGCAAAATATGTTATTCATACCGTAGGACCTATTACTCAGGGAAAACTCACGAACCTTGATTGTGAATTATTAAGATCTTGTTATCAATCATGTTTAAAGCTTGCAGATGCATATCAATTAAAATCTATTGCTTTTTGTTGCATATCTACAGGTGAATTTCGATTTCCTCAATATGAAGCAGCAAGTATTGCAATAGATACAGTTAAACAATATATGAATCAAACTCATACAGAAATGGAGGTTATTTTTAATGTATTCAAGGATGAAGATAAACGAATCTACGAACAAATACTTAGAACTTAAACAAGTCATCGATGATTGTGATGCTATTGTTATTGGAGCAGGTTCTGGATTATCAACGGCAGCAGGATTATATTATAGTGGTCAAATATTCGAAGATCATTTTTCTGATTTTATTGATAAATATCATTTTACGGATATGTATACAGCTGGTTTTTATCCTTTTGAAGATTTAGAAGAATATTGGGCTTATTGGAGTAGACATATTTATCTTAATCGTTATAAAGAACATGATTTAAAGGTATATAAGGATTTATTAGAAATTGTCAAAGATAAAGACTATTTTGTCTTAACAACCAATGTCGATCATTGTTTCCAAAGAAGTGGCTTTGATAAACAACGTTTGTTTTATATGCAAGGAGACTATGGATTATTCCAATGCAGTAAACCTTGTCAACAAATTACTTATGATAATAAGGAACAAGTCACAAAAATGATAGAATATCAAAGTCATATGAAAATACCTGCAAGTATGATTCCTTATTGTCCAATATGTGGGGCACCAATGACCACAAATCTACGTATTGATGGCACATTTGTTGAAGACGAAGGCTGGCATAAAGCATCTGAAAGATATAGTGATTATATAAGAAGGCATCAAGATATGAAGATTGTTTATTTAGAAGTAGGTGTTGGGGAAAATACACCAAGTATTATTAAATATCCATTTTGGCAGATGACCTATCAAAATAAAAATGCTACCTATGTATGTATTAATCCAAATACTTATTGTCCATCGCAAATTGAAGATCAAAGTATCCTTATATCAGAAAAAATTAACACGGTATTGGAGGCGTTAAAATGAATGATTTTGAACAATTGAATCAATTAGTAGAAACTTATAAAGATACGATCAGTAGTCAAAATGAACAGCAATTTAGAAACCTTTGGAGTCAAAAACAATCATGTTCATTAATATCTATTACTAAACAGTATAATGGAATTGATTCTATATATAATGATTTTTTGAATGGTATTATACAAAGTAATTATCAAAGTATAATATTGATAGAAGATAATCCTCATGAAATAAGATTCATTGATTATAATACTGCAATTATTATCTTTAAATATCATACTGAATGTATTAAACGTGATACATTAGAAGAATATGGTATTGAAGGCTTAGAAACACAAATAGCTATCAAAGAAAATAATCAATGGAAACTGGTTCATATACACTATTCTAAATAATGATTGATATTATTTTATCAATCATTTTTTCTTTCATATAAATTATTATGATAATTATTTTTCGACCTTTCTTATATAAAAGTTATTCTTAAGATAGTTTGATAAAATAGCCTTGTCAGGAAGAAA
Organism: Erysipelotrichaceae bacterium; assembly: GCA_021200395.1. Classification (GTDB taxonomy): domain Bacteria; phylum Bacillota_I; class Bacilli_A; order Erysipelotrichales; family Coprobacillaceae; genus JAJQDJ01. The sequence goes on along the minus strand of JAJQGQ010000216.1, from coordinate 909 downwards.
TGATTCTTTCTAAGAAAGGAGAAGCTTATGAAAATATTATTAGTATGTAATTTAGGTATGTCAACGAGTATGTTGGTGCAAAGAATGGAACAAGCAGCAAAAGCAGATGGTATAGAAGCAGAAATTATGGCTGTTCCATTTACTGAAGCTGAAGAACATGTTGCAGAGTGGGATGTTATCTTATTAGGACCACAGGTCAGACATCAATTAAAAGCAATGGAACAAAAGGCTGCAGGAAAAACACCAGTTGCGGTTATTGATATGCGTGATTATGGTATGATGAATGGTGAGAAAGTATTACAAAGTGCTATAAAGATTATTGAAGAAAATAAGTAGTCTTTATGAAATTATTTTTTCAATGATTGAAAACTTTTGAAGAGGTATATTGATAATCATTTATCAACATAACCAATGATACAGCATTATGAATAAATATTTGATAAAATAACCTTGTTGGAAGAGATATTTATCCTTTTCTTACTCTTCCCACTGAAAGGAGTAACAATGAAAATATTATTAGTATGTAATGCTGGTATGTCAACAAGTATGTTGGTGCAAAGAATGGAAAAAGCTGCAAAAGATCAAAATCTAGAAGCAGAAATTAAAGCAGTTCCCTTTACAGAAGCTGAGAAAATGATAGCAGATTGGGATGTCATCTTGTTAGGGCCACAAGTCAGACATCAATTGAAATCATTAGAGAAAAAAGCTGTAGGAATTATACCAGTTGCAGTCATTGATATGCGTGATTATGGTACTATGAATGGAGAAAATGTCTTAAAGAGTGCAATCAAAATTATCGAAAGCAATAAGTAGAATCAGTTTTTGCTGATTCTACTTTGATTTTTATATTCATAAAATTTCAAACATTAGAACTATTTAACGAATAAATTATTCAATTAAGCTTACAAG
>JAJQGQ010000279.1:8825-11859 GCA_021200395.1 Erysipelotrichaceae bacterium | reverse complement strand
ATATATAATATTGTGGATAGAATGTTTATTGGTAATACAGCGGATTTAGGATCTTTAGGTTTAGCAGGTATTACAGTTTCTTATCCTGTGACACTTGTTTTAATGGCTTTGGGATTAATGTGTGGTGTAGGCGGATCGACACGTTTTTCGATTTCTTTAGGTGCCAAAGAAGATGATGATGCTAAGATTTATCAAGGCAATGCTTTGATGTTGGCTGTTTTCTTTGGTTTATGTTTTACGGTATTTGGTAATTTGTTTTTATCACCATTACTTAAAGTATTAGGAGCAAGTGATCAGGTATTACCCTATGCTGAAGACTATTTAAGTATTGTTTTATTTGGAGCCGTTTTTCAATGTGTGGCTTTATGTGGAAATAATTTTTCTAGAGCTCAAGGCAATGCCACAAATTCCATGATTTCACAAATGTTAGGTGCAGGATTTAATATTCTTTTTGATTATATTTTGATTATACAATGTCATATGGGTATGCAAGGTGCGGCTTTAGCGACTATTGGTGGTCAGTTTTTGAGTATGGTTTGGCAGTTATCGTATTTCTTTGGTAAACGTAGTATGATCCATGTCACTATTCCAGATTTAAAACCTAGTTTTCATCATATTTATATGATTGTTAAAACAGGAACACCTGCGTTTTTATTGCAGATGGCATCAAGTGTTTTGAATATTGTTATTAATGGCACATTAGGTACATATGGTGGAGATATTGCGATATCCACAGTAGGTATTATTACCAGTGTTCAAACGTTAGTTCTTATGCCTTTGGTTGGAATTACGCATGGACAACAGCCTATTATTAGTTATAACTATGGTGCTAAACAATATGATCGTGTTAAAGAAACATTGCGTTATACAATTATTGGAGCAACTGCTATAGCGATTGCAGGATTTATCATCATTCAATGTTTCCCTGGTTTTATTATTTCATTGTTCAATAGTGAAGAAGAAATCATTAATTTAGGGACAACATCTATACGTATATGGTTTGCATTATTACCTATAGTAGGATGCCAAATGATGTGTGCCAATTTCTTTCAAGCCATTGGAAAAGTGACTTATTCTAGTTTTTTAAATTTACTTAGACAATGTATTATACTTATACCTCTTATATTAATATTATCAAACTTTATTGGATTATATGGTGTCTTAATTGCTGTACCAATTGCTGATATATTAGCTTTTATCATTACAATGTCATTATGGTATAGAGAAATAAAGAAACTAGGTGTAGAAAATGGATAAATTAGATTTAGTAGGATTACTCATTAAATGTTCTCAAGTCTTGAATCATAAAATGGGAAAGAAACAGGGACAAGGACGTATTTTGGAAATTCTTAATGAACGTGATACGATTTCTCAAAAAGAACTTCAGGATATTCTTAATATTAAAGCAGGATCAATTTCTGAAATACTTTCCAAACTTCAAAAATCAGGAAAAATAATTCGTTACAAAGATGATAATGATAAAAGAAAATCTGTTATACAAATAACCGATAAAGGAAGAAATACCATTACTCATTATCAAAATAATAATGAAGATATCTTCTTCATGCTAGATGACAATGAAAAAGAACAATTATCATACTTATTAAATAAAATACTTATATCATGGAAAGAAAGAAGGAAAGGCAACTTATGAAATTAACCATGTTAGGATCAGGACATGCTATTGTTACTGAATATTACAATACTTGTTATGTCATTGAAAATGATTCTCAATATCTTTTAGTTGATGGCGGAGGAGGGAGTACCCTTCTCACTCAATTAAAACATGCTGGTATCAATCATAATGATATTCATCATATTTTTGTCACGCATAAACATATTGATCATTTGTTAGGTATTATTTGGATGATGCGTATTTATTGTCAAGGTATGAAATTTGGTCGCTTTAAAGGTGAAGCCTATATTTATGGCCATGAAGAAGTGATTCGTATTATTGAAAGTATTTCTAGACAAGTATTAGAACCATCTGAAACAGCATGTATTGGTAAGACACTTCATTTAGTAACTGTTAATGATGGTGATACTTATAATATCATTGGTAAAGATGTCACATTCTTTGATATTCATTCCAAAAAAGCTAAACAATTTGGTTATTGTATGGATCTAGGTAATGGGGAAAAACTCACTTGTTGTGGGGATGAACCTTGTTATGAAAGTAGTTATAAGTATGTTGATCATAGTAAGTGGTTATTCCATGAAGCTTTTTGCTTATATTCGCAAGCTGATATTTATAAACCATATGAAAAAAATCATTCAACTGTTAAAGATGCTTGTGAACTAGCTGAACGATTTAATGTTAAGAATATTTTATTGTATCATACGGAAGATCAAACTGTCGGAACACGTAAAGAATTATATATAAAAGAAGGACAACAATACTATCATGGAAATATCTATGTGCCTAATGATTTAGAAGTGATAGAATTATAAAGTCGAGTAAAGATATTATTGATAATGAAGCTTATCAAAGTATTTAATCATATCAAAGAGTTCTTGAGGGGTTTTATCCTTATTATTCATAAGCCATAAATAACATATATTAAATATTTGTGTTCCTTTAAAAGCCACATAGTATTCAGCATTATCTCTTATCATAGGATCACTATATTGATTGGTATATGAAATGGAAGCTTTAGTATTTTCTCTTGCTACATAGTCAATAAGATTCCACTTGTTAATAGCTAAAAGAAGCTTATCATTTTCATCAAAGAAATTGATGAAATCAACAATATAAGCATCACTTGATTGATATGTCATATCTTTAAACTTATCACTAAAATACTTATAATGCTTTTGTTTATATACTTCAATAATCACTTCTTCTAAGGAATTATAATTACTATAAAAAGCACTTCTAGAAACATGAGCTGTTTCTACAAGCTTTGAAATTGTAATCGTATCAATTGGATATTTTTGTAATAATTCCACCAATGCATTAAAAATGCATTCTTTAGAATATTCAGCTTTAGAACTCATCAAATCACCAAGAAAATTATAGCATAAATACAAACAA
>JAJQGQ010000279.1:0-8815 GCA_021200395.1 Erysipelotrichaceae bacterium | reverse complement strand
ATGGATAGGAGGTATCATATGAAAGATTATTTTGGTTATGAAAACAAAGTTTGTGTTGTTACAGGTGCTGCCAGTGGTATGGGTAAAGCCACTGCTGAAATGTTAGTTGATTTAAATGCGAATGTTTATGCATTGGATTGGAATGAAGTAGAAGTTGCAGGAATCAAGGAATATATTCAAGTTGATTTAAGCAATAAAGAATCTATTGATGGAGCTTTTGATAAGATTCCTGAACATATTGATTCATTTTTTGGCATTGCAGGTTTATCTGGTGCTAAAACAGATTTTCTAACAACGACAAAAGTTGATTTAATTGCTAACAAATATATTTGCGAAGCATATTTAGAAAATCGTATGAGCAAAGGAGGAAGTATTGCATTTATGACTTCCACTGGTGGTAATAACTGGGAAGATGAAGGCAATAAATCTGTTTATATGCCTGTCTTAGAAGTACAAGGTTGGGATGAAACAGTAGAGGCCTTAGAAAAAACAGGACTAACAGCTTTACCTGGTACTTTGGGGTATCCTTTTTCTAAATTAGCTATGAATTATTATACAATGCAATTACAACAAGTCTTTGCTGCAAAGGGTATTAGAGTGAATTCTGTATTGCCAGGTCCTACGGCAACAGGTATGAAAGATGAGTTTGAAAAAATGGCAGGAGGAGAGGAATCGTTAATCAGTAATAATGGTTATAATACATCACTTGCTACGTCACAAGATATGGCTGCACCGATTGTCTTTTTAAACAGTGCTATGGCTGCGAATATTTCAGGTGTTGATTTAGTTGTTGATTATGGAAAAACAGGTGAAGAAATAGCTGGTATAAGAGAAGTTCAACCTATGAATTTATCAGCTATTTTACAAATGATGAGAAGATAACAAAGCGATGATGCATTAGCAGCATCGCTTTTGTTGTAACTTAAAGAGTGTTTTTTGACTTTCAATTTCATATCTTAATTCTTCTTCGGTTGGTAGATATAGTTTATACTTACTTGCAAAAAGATGTTCATTACCTTTCAATATTGAATATCTGGCAATATCTTCATCTGTTTCGCTACATAATATTATACCAATAGTAGGATTATCACCATCGGGACGTTTTAATTCATCATACATACGCACATACATATCCATTTGTCCAATATCTTGATGGGTCACTTTAGATGTTTTTAAATCAATTAAAACAAAACATTTAAGATAAAAATTGTAGAATACGAGATCAATGTAATAATCTTGCTTTTCTGTATGAATATGTTGTTGTCTAGCTACAAAAGCATAGCCTTTTCCGAGTTCAATTAAAAAGTTTTGAATATTGCTAATAATACTAGTTTCCAAATCATTTTCACTTAATGATTTATCAGGAGGCAACGAAAGGTATTCTGCAATTACTGGATTTTTAATAAATTCTAATTTATTGTATTTTTCGTTATTAGTTAATTCTCTCATTTCTTCTTTGATTTTGATTTTGTCATCACTTTGCGATTTTAATAAACGATAATAATATTGAGAAGAAATATTGCGTTGTAGAGTTTTAACACTCCAGGTTTCTTCATATGCTTCTTTTTCATACCAGTCACGTGCTTTTTTATCTTTTACTTGTAATAATGTACGATAATGTGTCCAACTCAATAAATAATGAGATTTTCCACTTGTCGAGTGGAAAATGTTCGGATACGTTTTATAAAACGTATAAAAACTATATAAATTTGTTTTTGTGAAGCCTTTACCATATATTTTTGTTAGCTTTTTAGAAACATTTTTGATAATTTCAGCACCATATTCAGCACGATTAGCACCTTTTAATTCTTCGATAGCGATTCGATAACCAATCAACCAATTGCGTTGTATTAAAGTTACATTGATTGCTTGATAAGCTTTCTTTTGGGAAGTATCAATAATGTACGTTAAATCACTAACAATATCATCTGTTTGTTTCATGTCAATATCAAGGTTTAAATCAATTTCATTTTTCATCATTGTGCCCATTTTATTTTTTTCCTTTCGTTCGATGAATAAAAAAATATAGCAGTAACTCATAATGGTTACTGCTATTTAACTGTCATTATTATATCACATATATTTGCATATCTCAACATATTATTGCTTATTTCGATATTCTAAAGGTGTGCAATTGTATTTTTTACGGAAAGCCTTTGTAAAATAATTGGTATCATTAAAACCAACCGTAATAGCGATTTCACCAATAGATAAATTTGGGTTATGTAATAATTCAATTGCTTTTTCTAATCTTAGGTTGGACAAATATTGATGAATAGAAATATGATATTCTTGTTTAAAATGATTATTTAAAGTTCCTTTACTACAATAAAAGATATCACATAGTTTTTGAATAGAAATATTGGATGCATAATTTTGTTGGAGATAAGCCATGGTTTGTTTAGCAAGTTGTTCATTTTTGCTTTCTACTTGATTGGTTAAAGTGAGATATTTAGCACAAACATCAACAATTGATGCAAAAGATAATATCTTTTCTTTAGAATGAACAGGTATTGCATCTATAGCATCACTTAGTAAATCTGGATTTTTAACATAAGGTAGAGCTTTTTCTTCAATAATTTTTCTATCAATAGGGGAAGTTGTTAAATTTTGTCCCATCATTAAATAACCACTTAAGACACCATATGTATAAATAGGAACACAAGCTTCATAGAGGTTAAAATAGCATTGATAAATATAGATTTGTCCTGTTTCTTTAACTTTTAAAAAAGCATCATGATCAAATTGTTGACAATACTTGAAACCATCACTTTTTTCAATCAATGCACAAAATGGTGCTTTATAATTAGGATAGGAAGCCACAAGGTTAAAATGTGTATCAAATAGAGACATATTAAAACGAGAAATAATATATAAATCTTTTAATATATGTTGAATATCATCCATGAAATCACCTCTTCTTCATTATATGAATTTATTTTTTTTAAACAACAAAAATATTCATATTTGTATTTATTTACTACTCTTTATTCTTTATTCTCTTTGTATTTTATATAGGTAAGATAAAATATATTTGGAGGAAATTAAATGAAAGAGAGAATGAATTATGAGTGGATAAAAGACCCAACAGTCTATCAAGTCAATCGTATGAAACCTTATACGATGCATAAATATTATGCTCATAGAAATGAAGTCAATAGTAGTTTTATTATATCTTTAAATGTACAATGGAAGTTCTTCTATTGTACAAGTTTGAAAGATATCATTCCTAACTTTTATGATAAGAATTATGATTGCTCATCTTGGGATGATATCAATGTACCAGGACATATTCAACTTCAAGGTTATGGAAAACCGATGTATGTCAATCAGGTTTATCCTTGGTCAGGAAGTGAAGAAATCATACCAGGAGAAATACCTGAATATAATCCTATAGGAAGTTATATTTTAGATTATGAGTTAAGTGAAAAATATAATCAATATGATAAACATATTTGTTTTCATGGTGTTGAATCAGCTTTTGCCTTATGGGTTAATGGTGAATTTATAGGTTATAGTGAAGACAGCTTTACACCATCGACTTTTGATTTAAGTAATGTGATGGTTGTGGGTAGAAATAGAATAGCTGTACAAGTTTATCGTTTTAGCAGTGGTAGTTGGTTAGAAGATCAGGATTTTTGGCGTTTTTCAGGTATATTTAGAGATGTGGAGTTACGTTTGATTCCACCAGCTCATATCCAAGATTTACATATACAAACAAAACTTAATGATACGTATGATAAGTGCCAAATCGATATCAATATGACTTTAAATCATGATACAAGAGATACTTTATTTAATATATTTATTTATGATAATGATAAACTGATATACAATGAAGATGCATTAGATACTACTTGTACTCTATCACTTAATCATCCAAAGCTATGGAGTGCAGAGAATCCCTATTTATATCAATGTATCATAGAAGTTTATCATCATAGCAGTTTATGTGAAGTGGTTAAAGAAAACATTGGCATTAGAGAATTTAAGTGTATAAATAATATGATGTGTATTAACGGTCAACGTATTGTTTTTCATGGTGTCAACCGTCATGAATTCTCTCCTTATACAGGACGTGTGATAACTTATGAACAAACATATAAAGATATTATGATTATGAAAGAACATAATATTAATGCTATTCGTACAAGTCATTATCCTAATAATACATTTTTTTATGATATATGTGATCAATTAGGTATGTATGTTATAGATGAAATGAATCTAGAAACTCATGGCACATGGAGTGAACTTTATGACAAAGAACATATTATTCCTAATGATAAGGAAGAATGGAAAGATGTATTATTTGATAGGGCTCATTCTATGATTCAAAGAGATAAGAATCATCCATGTATTTTAATATGGTCATTAGGTAATGAATCTTATGGTGGAAAAAATCTCTATGAATTATCCAATTATGTAAGAAGTTTAGATCATACAAGATTGGTTCATTATGAAGGTATATTTCATGATCGAAGATATAATGATACAAGTGATATTGAAAGTCAGATGTATACACCAGCTGTTGAAGTAGAAGAATATCTTAAGAATCATACTGATAAACCATTTATCTTATGTGAATATGCTCATGCAATGGGAAATAGTAATGGTGGTTTATATAAATATGTCAATTTAGAAAAGAAATATTCTATGTATCAAGGTGGTTTTATCTGGGATTTTGTTGATCAGGCTTTATATATAGATGATAAGCTTATTTATGGTGGAGATTTAAGAGAACGTCCTAGTGATTATGATTTTTGTGGTAATGGCATTGTGTTTGCAGATAGATCTTTAACACCAAAAATACAAGAAGTAAAGTACTGTTATCAAAACATCGATATTGATATTCATCCCCAAAATATAAGTATCACCAACAATTACTTATTCACCAATCTTAATCAATACGATATGAAAATAGAAATATTACAAGATGGACATTTGTATCAACAATATACTGATATCATAGACTTAGAACCATCACAAACCATCACTATTAATAATCCATTTATATGTCCAAATGATAATCATGAATATACACTCACACTCTCTTTCTTTAATCAATATGAAGTAGCTTCAAAACAATATATTTATCCCTATCAACATCAAACAACACATACTTACTCTCCAATAAAAATAACAGAAGACTATTTAAATATTGGTATTATAGGACAAAACTTTCATTTGATTTTTTCTAAAGCTAAAGGTCTTGTATCATACCAATATAATAATCAAGAATTCATCCGTATTCCACCTCATCTCCAATTCTTTAGAGCATCAACGAACAATGATGTTGAAAATCAATATGGACATCGTTATAGTCCATGGCTAACTGCTAGTTTATATTCTATATGTAAGTTTATCAAAGTAGAAAAATATGATAATGAATGCATCCTCTATTATCAATATTCTCTTCCTCAAATGAATCGTTTAGATATGACTTATCATATTTATGGTGATGGTGAAATAGAAATGACTATGGATTATGAACCATTACAAGATTATATAGAAATGCCTTGTTTTGGTATGATTTTCCAAACATATAAAGAATATAATCAAGTAGACTATTATGGATATGGACCTGAAGAAAACTATATTGATAGAAATAAAGGAGCTAAACTTGGGTTATATCATTATAATGTCAAAGATAATATGACAAATTATCTTTATCCTCAAGAATGTGGTAATCGTACTAATGTAAGATATGCCTATATACATAATAATGATATAGGATTGTTGATTTCATCAGATAACTTTGAATTTTCAGCTTTACCTTATACACCTTATGAAATAGAAAATGCCAGACATCAAGATGAATTACCGAATATTTATCAAAGTGTTATATGCATTTATCAGCAACAAATGGGTGTTGCAGGCGATAATACCTGGGGTGCAAGAACACATGATGAATTCCTTTTATCAAAAGATGCCAAACATTTTACTTTCTCTATAAAAGCGACACAAAAAGCACACTAATCAGTGTGTTTTTTGTTTTAATATAAATATGAAAAATGTTATAATAACAATGTAAGGAGGCATAAAAATGGACAATAGAGAATTAATTACAAAAATAAGTAATGAATTAGTTAATGATCTTTTGCGACGCTTTGGTAGTGAAGTTAGTAGAGTTGTTCTTTATGGCTCTTATGCAAGAGGTGATAATCGTCCTGATTCAGATGTTGATATAATAGTTTTGTTTAATTGCTCAAGAGATGAAGTAATGAAATATAGAAGACCTATGAGCTGGATTGCAAGTGATATAGGTTTAGAAAATGATGTACTTGTATCCATTATTATAAGAGATACTATGACATTTGAAAATAATATAGATAAATCACCATTTTATCAGAATATTGTTAATGAGGGTGTGACATTGTATGGATCATAGAATTGACTTATCACTTTATCGCCTTGAAAAGGCAAAACAATGTTTATCTTCATCAAAATTCTTTTGATACAAATGATTATCTTGGCTCTGCTAATCGTTCTTATTATGCTATATTTCATTCAATGAGAGCAGTATTAGCGTTAGAAAAAACTGATTTTTCTAAGCATTCGGCAGTAATATCTTATTTCAGAAAAGAATATATAAAAACAGGTATATTTGATAAAACATTATCTAGAATTATATCAGAAGCTTTTGATGTAAGAACTGATAGCGACTATAATGATTTTTATATATTATCAAAAGAGGAAATTTATCAACAGATTGAAAATGCAGAAGAGTTTTATAATGAGATTGAAAAGTACATACATTTGCAATTGGATGTTAAAGACTAATAATTTTGACAATTTATATAGTCGGGAATTTAAGTAAACGAAGTCACTGAATGACTTCGTTTTATATACTATCTTGCTTTTTGTTTTATCATTTGCAACAACCAATAAATAAAGAACACAACCATATTACATATGACTATACTTGCACCAGTAGGTGTGGCATAAAGATATGAGATAATCATCCCACACCATAAACATATCACTGATATAATGGCTGAATTTATAATGACTGACTTGAAATCCTTGCATAGTTGCATGGAAGATAGAGCAGGGAAAACAATGAGGCTTGTAATAAGGAGAGAGCCCATCATACGCATACCTAAGACAATGATAAGCGCTGTAAGAATGGCAATAAGGATGTTATAGAATTTGGTATTCGTTCCAGTTGCTAAAGCAAAATCTTCATCAAATGTAATCGCAAAAATACGATTATAAAAAACAATATATAATATAAGTACTATGATAGAAATACTTAAACTTAAATAAACATCACTTTGTGACATAGATAAAATACTACCAAATAGATAATTATAAACATCTGTATTCATACCAGACGATAAAGAAATCACCATAACACCAATTGCTAATGCTCCTGTTGAAAATAAAGCAATGGCTGCATCACCTTGAACTTTTCCTTTATCACTTATATATAATAAAATAATTGCGGCAATAACAACTACAGGAATGGCAACGGCTAAAGGTGCTAAATTAAGAGCACTCGCTATCGCTAAAGCACCAAAACCCACATGTGACAAGCCATCACCAATCATGGAATATCTTTTTAAAACTAAAGTAACGCCTAATAAAGCAGCACATAAAGCCAGCATTGTTCCTGCTAATAAAGCTCTCACCATAAAAGGATAAGACAACATTTCTAATAATATACTCATTGTTGACCTCCCAGGAATCTTTGACCTACATTACTATTTACATATTCTTCAACACTACCGAAAAATAATTGTTTAGAATGAAGATGTAAAATATGCTTAGCATATTTAAGTGATGCTTCTATATCATGAGAAACCATAATTATAGTAATATTCATTTCCTTATTGATTTTATTGATTAATTCATATAGTTCTTGAGTCACAACTGGATCTAAACCAGCAACGGGTTCATCTAGTAATAATACTTTAGAAGTGGCACAAAGTGCTCTCGCTAATAATACACGTTGTTTTTGACCACCTGATAAATCTCTAAAACATTGATTTTTTAAGTGTGTAATTCCTAAACGTTCTAAGTTATTGTTGGCTATGTCTTTTTCTTTTTTTTGTATAGAATGGTCTAGCTTTTAATTTATTTAAACAACCTGATAATACAACTTCATAAACACTTGCAGGAAAGTCTTTTTGAACATCACTTTGTTGAGGTAAATAACCAATTTCATTGGCTTTTAAACCATCGCTCATCGTAATGCTTCCAGTACTTGGTTTCTTTAGCTTTAATAAACCTTTCATCAAAGTACTTTTACCAGCTCCATTTTCTCCTACAATACACAAATAATCATTATCATCTATATGAAAATTCACATCTTTTAATACAGTATTACCCTCATAAGTAAAACTGACATCTTTACATGTAATTAAACTCATAAAACCTCCTAATATAGTGCTATCTTTAGACTTTCAACATTTTCCCACATCATATCTAAATAAGATATACCATCATTAAATTGATCTTTAGTGACATTATGACAAGAATAAAATGTCAATACTTGAGCATTGGTTGCTTCTGCTATGGCATTGGCAATATTTTGATTTGATAATTCTATTGTAAAAACAACAGGAATATCCTCATCTTTGACTTTATTAATCAAATAAGCAATTGTGGCAGCACTCGGTTCATTTTCACTTGAACAACCAGGAAAAGCCGCATAATATTCTAAATTATATGCATCAGATAAATAACGAAAAGGAAAACGATCACCAAATACAATGGTTTTTCTAACACCATTATCAACAACCTCTGCAAAAGCTTCATCTAATTCTTCTAATTCATTAATATAATTATTACAATTTTCTAAATATATATC
>JAJQGQ010000244.1:2487-11988 GCA_021200395.1 Erysipelotrichaceae bacterium | reverse complement strand
CCTATATTCTCATTTATTTATCTTTCCTTAAATAAAATTTCTATCAAGAAAAATTGATCATCTTCTTCACTTTTACCCTCAATAATATATTTTAAACCACTATTTCCCATATAAAGATCTACAGGTGTTAATGGTCTTATTTCCTTTTTATAAAGGATATGTAATTCGCATATAAAATATTGATCATGAATATGATAATCTATAAGATCTAAAGCCCATTCTAAATAACGTACATTATTCATATGCTGATTCGTATCTACATCACTATATAATACTTGTCTGGTTTGAATATATTTTAATGGTATATCTATTTGAATGTTTTTTGGTAAATCTAATGATAATAGATTTTCATTTTGTGGTACATGAATACCTATTCTTTTAGGTGCTACGATACGTCTATTTTGAATATCAATTAATGTCCATATAGATGTTCCAAATGCTATTTGTTTATCATTTCTGTTAATAAAATAATATCTAGGAAATGTTACAAATGTACTATGAGAAAAAGTTGTTGATAATTCTATTATATCTTTATATTTAATCGGTTCATTTAAATATAAAGACTGCTTAGCAACAACCCATCCATAAGTCTTAGCCATATCATCATTCCAAAAGCCATATTCACTAGCATTAATTGTCGCAATTCTAGCAAATTGATCTATGATATTATTAATACGATATTCACCCATATAATCAACATCACCAAAATCTACTTCTATTTTTTTATATGTCATATAATCATTCATTGGTTTCACATCCTCATTGGTATTATATACCCTTTCAACAAATATTTCATTTTTTTCTTTGCGAATATAAAAAATCCATGTATAATAAGAACATATGAAAGGAAGTACATTGTTATGCAAGACACAATCTTAGACATGTTAGCGGTTATTATGGTAGTTGTTACCCTTTGGTTTACTTACTCTATTGCCAATATTATTGTTACAATATTTAATGCTCGAAAAAAAGATAAGGATTTAAAATTTTGTTTAAGCAGGAATGGTTATATATTTTATATTATATTAACTGTACTTTATTTAGCTTGTTTTATAGGTGGTATCGGTTTTTCAATTTATGGTATAACGCATGGCTATAGTGCATGGTATAGAAATGGTATGAATGTAGCAGCTTTCATGAGTTTAGTTTACGCATATATGCTTTCTAGCATTGTATTGTTAGGTAAAAAGAATATGATGGTTGGGCGAATGCTTATTGACTATCGTAAACTAAAAAAAGTCAATTTTACTTTTGATAATAAAATGTCATTTGTATATATGCAAAAAGATTTTAATTTTTCAACACGCTTTGCTGATAAAAAAGAACTAAGAAAAGTTATTTTTAAGTAATAAAGAGATTTCATCTCTTTTTTTGTGACTTAAATTAAAAGCTCAACTTGTTTAACAAGTTGAGCTAATATTAATGTTGAACATCAAATTGGCTATAATATAGATGATGATAAAAGCCATGTTTCTTTAATAATTCTTCATGTTTACCTTGTTCTATGATTTGACCATGGTTCATCACTAATATTTGATCAGCCTTTTGAATCGTTGATAAACGATGAGCCACAATGAAGGTTGTTCTTCCTTGCATCATTGTATCAAAAGCATCTTGTACCTGTTTTTCGGTACGCGTATCAATAGAACTTGTTGCTTCATCTAAAATAAGCATAGGTGGTTTCATAAGCATAATACGAGCAATACAAAGCAATTGTTTTTGCCCTTGAGATAAGTTTCCACCTTCTTCACTAACCATTGTATTATAACCATCTTTTAATTGCATAATAAATTTATGAGCATGGGCGTTTTTGGCAGCTTCTATAATCTCTTCATCGCTTGCTTCTTTACCATAAGCTATATTTTCTTTAATGGTGCCATGAAAAAGCCAGGATTCTTGTAAAACCATACCATAAAGACTACGTAAATAGCTACGATCCATATTTAATGTATCAATACCATCAATATATATATGACCAGCTAATGGATCATAAAAACGCATGAGTAAATTAATGAGCGTTGTTTTACCACAACCTGTCGGTCCTACAATCGCAATTGTTTGTCCTGGTTGTGCTTCAACATTGAGATGTTCAATAAGTTTTTGATTTTTTTCATAGGAAAAAGTTAAGTCAACAATTTGAATATGTCCTTGAGGATGATTGATGGTTTGTGGTGTTGATACTTCTTCTTCAATAGGTGTATCTAAGATATCAAAAATTCTAGCTGCTGAAGCTAAGGCTGTTTGTAATTCAGTAAAGACATTTGAGATTTCATTGAAAGGTTTCGTATATTGATTCGCATATGTCAAAAAACTTGAAAGCGAACCTACACTCATATGTCCCATAACCACATATAGTGAACCAGCTACACAAACCGAAGCATATACAATATTATTGACAACCCTAGTACTAGGATTAGCTAATGCCCCTAAGAATTGTGATTTAACACCACTCACATATACACGCTGATTAATTTCTTCAAATGTTTCCTGATTGACCTTTTCATAAGCAAAAGCTTTCACAATTTTTTGATGCCCTATCATTTCCTCAACATAAGCACTCATTTCCCCTCTTAAAGCTAACTGCTCTTGAAAATATTTATATGTCTTATTAGCAATCACAGTTGCTACAACGAGTGACAATGGAGTTAACACAATAACAATGATAGCAATCGGAATATTGATATACAACATAAAACAAATTGTGCCAATAATAGTCGCTATACCATTAAATAAATGCGTAAAACCTTGTAAAAGGCCATCACCAATAAGATCAATATCATTACTCATACGACTTAATAAATCACCATGAGGATGACTATCAATATAACTTAATGGTAGCTTAGAATAACGTTCAAATAATTGATCACGTAAATCTTTAGTAATCGCATAAGTCATCCTATTCGATAATCTTACAACTAATAAATCAAAGATTTCAGCAACAATAACACTTAAAGCAATATAAATAAGCGTTTGATATAACAAATGAAAATCAACCTGATTAACCCCAATAACATGATCAACAGCCCTCCCAATAAGAACTGGTGTCAATAATGTAAAAATAATTTGGATGAGGGAACAAATAAGAGCACAATACAAATATTTCATATAAGGCTTACAAAATGTTAATAATCGTTTAATCGTTTTAATATCCATTATGCTGCCTCCTTTGATAACTGTGAATGCACAATTTCCTGATAAATTTGACATTCTTGCATAAGTTCATGATGATTACCCACACCAACCAATTGCCCATGACTTAAAACCAATATCTTATCGGCATGCATCAAACTGCTGACACGCTGACTAACAATAATAGTAGTTTGTGGCAATGAAGCTATAGCTTTTCTTAAAGCTGCATCCGTGGCAAAATCCAAAGCACTCGCACTATCGTCTAAAATTAACAATTCAGGTTTTTTAACTAATGCTCTTGCAATCGTTAAGCGTTGCTTTTGCCCACCTGATAAGTTATGACCATCCTGATTAATATATGTATCAATTCCTTTTTCCATATCAAAGACAAACGATGACTGTGATAAAGTCAATGCATCATTTATTTCTTCATCACTGGCATCAAGTTTGCCCCAACAAATATTTTTTCTAATTGTACCGCTAAACAAAACTGCCTGTTGTGGTACAAAACCCATCATTTGTCTTAACTGTGATAAATCATAATCCTGAATTGGTTTATCCTTAATATATATTTGTCCACTACTGGCTTCATAAAAACGTCCAATCAAATTCACAAGTGTCGTTTTGCCACTACCCGTTCCCCCAATAATACCAATTGTTTCACCTTGATTAATTTGAAAAGATACATCTTCGATAGCTCTTGCACTATGATAACTAAATGACACATGATCAAAAGTAACAAGTGGTGCGTCACTATCTTCATTTTTCGCGTTTCCTGAAACAATTGAAGGCTGAATATCTAAAATAGCTTCTACTCTTTTATAACATGCAGATGCTTTAATCAAAATTAATATTGTATTAGCAAAAGCAATCATTGCTAGTAAGATAGCATTCATATAATTAATTAAAGCAACTATTTCTCCTTGAGTTAAAGTTCCTACATTGACTTTAATAGCACCAACATATAATACTAACATAATGCCACAATTCACAATAACATTCGTACAAGGATTAAGCAAAGCAGCGATTTTTCCTACTTTTATTTGTTCATCTTTTTGTTTAGATGTGGCTTCATGGAATCTTTTTCTTTCATAATGTTGTTTAGAAAACGCACGAATGACACGAATACCTGATAAGTTTTCCCGACATATCAAAGAAACATGATCCAATTGTTTTTGAATATTTGTATATAATGGAAAAGTTTTAAACATGACTAAATAAATCGTTAAAGCAATCAATGGCGCACAAACCAAAAAGATAAGAGCCATTTGAAAGTTAATACGAAATGCCATGATTAAAGAACCAATAATCAGAAAAGGTCCCCTTGAACATAAACGAATAATCATCGCAACAGCCAATTGTATTTGTACCACATCATTACTCATACGCGTAATCAAAGATGGTGTACCAATACGGTCAATATCATCATAATCATAAGCATTAATAGCTCGATACATATCATTGCGTAAATAAGTACCAAAACCTTGTGATGTTTTAGATGCAAAATATTGGCATACCAATGCACATCCATAGCCTATAAAAGTTAATAAAAACATTAAAGCACCCATTTTAATAATATAATCTGTATCATTTTTCCCTATACCATTATCAATAATATCAGCAACTATTAATGGTACCATTAGCTCAAAGAAAGCTTCTATTAATTTAAATATGAATCCTGTAATCGCTTCTTTACGATAAGGCTTAATATATTTTTTCCACATGTAAATACTCCTCTCTTGTCCTATTATATAAAAAATGATAATATATGTAAAATATATATTATATATATTTATTATACTTTTTTTATATAGGAGATTATGATGGAACTTAAGCAATTATTTTATTTCAAAACAATAGTAGAAGAAGGAACTATTTCTAAAGCAGCCCAAAAGCTACATATGGCTCAACCACCTCTTTCAATGCAACTCAAACACTTAGAAGAAGAACTCAATGTTCAACTTATTATTCGTACTCATCATGGCAATGAACTCACAAATGCAGGTAAATTGTTTTATAAACGCGCCTTGCAAATTTTATCACTTAGTGAACTCACTAAGCAAGAAATAATTAACACTGATGTTTCGATTCTGCGAATCGGAATGACGTCATCAAACCATTCATTAATTAATTATCTAAATAATGAACTTATTTCTAATCTTAAATTGTCTTTTCGTATTCACGAAGGATCAACATATACCATGCTTGATTTATTATTAACTCATAATATTGATATGGCATTTGTTCGTACCCCATTTGATCAAAGCCAAGTCAATTCTATCCATTTATGTGATGAACCTATGATGGCTGTTGGCTCAGAATCTTTTTTTAAACAACCTATGAATCAGATGAAAGACTATAACCATATACCACTTATTATTCATCAAAGATATCTTTCATTTATAACTGATTATTGTCTACAGTATAATTTTCATCCTTTTATTAAATTCACTTGTGATGATTCACGTACTTCTTTATTATATGCTAAATACGGTTATGGTATTGCCATTGTACCTAAACGTGCGATTGATATGATTGATTATCCCATGCACATCGAAGAACTTCAAGATAAGGAGCTTTATACTTCTATTGTCATTATTTATCGTAAAGATGAAAAATTAGACGTCCATCTTCAACAAATTATTTCTACCTACCTTCATATTTTTACCTGTTAGGTCGTTTATGATACATTTATTCTCTATTTTCATTCACCACATTTTGACAAAATTCTTAAAATCATTTTTAAATTTTGTAACTTTGGATCGAGCAATAGGAACAATGGTGCCATCTACCATGTAAACTTCATGATATTCATACTTCGACACATAATTAAAATTAATCGTATAGCTTCGATGAATTTGCATAAAATGAAATCCATACAACCTCTTACGAATATCTGCCATTTGTTTAGCAGGACCATAATAAACTTGATCAACAGTAATCACTTTACAATATTTATAAGATGTTTCTAATAAGATAATCTTATTTACAGGGATAACAAAAGTTCCTTGACAAGTCTTAAATGTTATGCGTCGTTTCAATTGTCGATAATTAATAACAGCAGCATTGAATTTTCCTTTAAAGACCTCATTATCAATAGGCTTTTCAAGAAGATGAAAGCCATCTGATTCATAATATTTATAATGATTCAAATGGGCAATCATCAATACCACTAAAACATCTTCATAAATCTTCTTTATTTCTCTGGCTACATCTATACCATTAACGTTATTTAACCTAATATCCAGATAAACCAAATCATAGCGATCAAACCTAAAAGCCTCTAAGAAAACCTTTCCTTCATAATAACCATCAATAAGAAATATATTTTCATATAAAGAATTAATTCTTTCTTCAATTTCATGCACTTGATTCTCCTCTTCATCAACAATGGCGATACGCATGCTTTATTTCCTCCTTATAATTATGGCTTGTTGGAAATACTTCTCTAGAATGCAAAACGACATGATTATCAGTGATAAAATCAATGCATTGAAGATTGACCAATATACTTTGATTAACTTTAATGAAATAAACATTTAAGAATATTTCTAAAAAACAACTATTTTTAATAGCAATGACAAAATATTGATTCGTCAATGTAACAATAATCATATCATTATATGATGTTTCAACATATTTGATTTCATCAATAATAAATATGTGTTTGCGAGGCGTATCTTTTAGTGGTAAAGACCATTTTATTATCGAACCTAAAATTTTTTCTACACTCCTACATAAAATATCAATCTCACCAGGTATCATTAAGTAATCTTGAACACCAATACATATAATTTCATGAAGTCCAAGATAATCATCACCAATAAAAATAATACTTGTTTCAACATGTTTCGACCTTAACATACGCAACAATTCAAAATCGTTACTTTTATCAGCGATAACAGCTATAGAAATTATCTGTTTATCATACAATCTTAATTCATGTGCATTCATGCAAATACTCATTTGTAAAGTATTCTTAAAGTAATGTTTAAGCTTTTTAATAACAAGATTGAGATAGCATTTTCGCTGATCACATAATAAAATTTTCATATCTTTCCTCCTCTTATCTCTATTATGCGAAATCGCTTCTCTTCGCTCGCGCTTTCGCGTAATGAGCTTGAAACTATTCCGTTTTATTATGCGTGAATCATGCGATTTCGCATAATATAACTAAAGCAACCTTCACATCACATGTTTGAATATGATATATTCACCATGTGAAGCTTGCCTTAGTTTCAAGCTCATTTTACAAAAGATATGAGCAAAGGTCAGTACACTTTTAACTCAAAAAGATACATTTTTTAGCCTATTTTTCGACATTTTTTTGATTTTAACAAAAAAATGTAAAAAAATCAGTTGCATTTCGCAAGAATTTTACCCATTGCGAATAAATATAGTGTATAATAAAAAAAAGGTGGTGAAAGCATGAGCACAATCGGTGAAAGATTAAAAATATTACGTAAAGAAGCTGGTCTATCTCAAAAACAAGTTGCTGAAACATTAAAAATGTCAAAACCTATCGTTTCTCAATATGAATCAAATCAAAGAAAACCTTCATTAGGAAAATTAATTCGTTTTTCACGTTTCTACAATGCATCATTAGATTATATTTGTGGTAATGTTGATGAAAAAGGACAATTATTAGGTGATATTGATGCTTTACTAGCAACTGAAAAAAAATATCAAGATTAATCATGCATAAGTAGTTAGTTACAAAAAATAGTATACAAATGTATACTATTTTTTATATTTATAATTTTTCTGGATAAAGTCCTTGAGCAATCAATTTTTGAATACTTTCCTTAACAAACTCTTTATCTTCTTTATAAGTGACACCATACCATTCATCATGACTTGTCAACACATCAACACTAATTTGTCCATTATGTAATAAATCACCGATAATGGTAGGTAATAAATATTCTGATTTTAAATCTGAAGGATCCAACTCTGATAAGAAGGTTTCAAATCCACTATCTAAAATATCTAGAAAATCTGGATATAATCCCCACATATTCATAGATACAACAGATTCCTTATCAATCTCTCTACCTTCACTAACCGCTTTTCCATTAATATGCTCAATGTTATGAGTTTCTTCAATATCCACAAGTTGTCCTTTGGCTACTTGACAAACACCTCTTGTTACGCCGCCATTATCACTTAAGGTATTCTTTAAAATAAAGCCTACCATACTAGCTTTTAAACCTTCATGAGGGGTATCTGATGTTAAATAATCATAAGCAACCTGATAGGCTTCCTTACCATAATAATCATCTGCATTAATAACTAAAAAAGGTTCATTAATCAATCCTTTACAAGCGAGTATCGCTTGTCCTGTTCCCCATGGTTTTGTTCTCTCACTAAAAGTTTTTTGATATTTTTCAGGAATGTTCCCAACTTCCTGAAAAGCATATTCAACATGAACTTTTTGCTTAATTCTTTGACCAATGACCTCATCAAATGCTTCTTCAAGATCTTTTCTAATAACAAAAACAACCTTATTGAAGCCTACGCTCAAAGCATCATATATTGAATAATCCATAATAATTTCCCCATTCGGTCCCATAGCTTCTAGCTGCTTAATGCCACCACCAAATCGGCTACCGATTCCAGCTGCCATAACAACCAATGTTACATTTTTCATTTTTTCCACTCCTTTGCCTCATTATATCAATATATTTTTATACAAACAACCATAAAATGAAAGAAATAAGCGATATTTTTTGTTATAATGGTAAAGGTGATTCGATGAAAAAAGCTTTAATTATTGGTTCTACAGTATGTGATGTGATTATTCAGGTCCATCATTATCCCCAAATCAGTGGTGACGAAAATATTATCCATCAACATTTACAGCTTGGGGGATGTGCTTATAATGTTGCCCATATTTTACATATCGCTGATATTCCTTGTGAGTTGTTTTCACCTGTTGGTAAAGGTATTTATGGTCAATTTGTGAGAGAGCATTTGAAAGAAGAACATATTCCGATACTTATAACAAGAGAAGATCATAATGGATGTTGTTATTGTATTGTGGATGATAGTAGTGAACGTACTTTTATTTGTGAACATGGAACGGAATATTTTTATCAACAAGATGATTTTAATATGTTAAATATGGATGATTATGATTGTATCTATGTTTGTGGTTTAGAGATTGAAGAAAAATCGGGTGAGATTATTATTGATTTTTTAGAAAAAAATAGAGATAAAGTGATTTATTTTGCTCCTGGTCCGAGAATTAATCAGATATCTCATATAAAGATGCAAAGAATACTGGATTTGCATCCTATTATGCATTTAAATAAGCAGGAAATATTATCTTATACAAAGCATGATGATTTAGATCAAGCAATAATATCGTTA
>JAJQGQ010000244.1:0-2477 GCA_021200395.1 Erysipelotrichaceae bacterium | reverse complement strand
TCGTTATATCATTTGACTCATAATAGTATTGTTGTGACTTTAAGTAAAGATGGATGTTATTATTATAATGCTAAAGATTGTTTTAAAGTGGCCTCGATTGCCCAAAAGATTGAAAGCAGTGTTGGTGCTGGTGATAGTCATATAGGTGGTATTATAGCTTGTCAAAAGCTTGGCTTAGATTGGTATGATACTTTAGTTAAGGCAAATGAAATAGCCTTGCAAAAATTATCACAAAAGTGATGATAAAAATGTTAAATATGTTAAGTGATGTCAAAATATTGTTTTTAATAAAAAAAAGGTTTAAAATATCTTTGTTCATATTTCTTTGGGTATGAGAGTGATAATGAACATAACTTGACACTAAACATGGTTTAGTGTATGATAGGTCTAATTAAAAGAGGGGATAATATGGAGGAAAACATGGACGAAAATGTTGAACAAAACAACAAGAAAAGATTTGATCTAAGAGGCTTTTTTACTAATCATCCAAAAGAGATCAGAATCGTAGGTATGGTGATATTGGTTATCTTAATCATATATTTGATTGGTTGTTTTTATTACAATGGTCGTTTTATGGCTAATACAACAATTAATGGTATTAATGTTTCTCATCAGACATATGATGAAAGTATCGATACTTTAGAAACGAGTTTATTACATCAGGAAATGACTTTAACATTTGTAGATGAGGAAACAGAAACAATCAGTGAAGATGATTTTGGTATTACTTTAAATAGTGATGCTCCGATTCAAAGTTATATTGATAATCAAAATATATTCTTATGGTTTACCAGTTTCTTTTCTAATAATACTATAGAGGTTGAAGATATTCTTACTTATGATGATGACACATTAAGTGAATGTGTAGCCAAACTAGAACATGTAGATACAGAACAGATAGAACCTGAGGATGCTTATGTGACTTATGGGGATGATGGTTTTGAAATTGTGGATGAAGTATTTGGTACAACCATTATTAATGATAATTTAAAAGCTATTATTTTTGATTCATTTTCTAATCAGATTTTAGAGGTCAATGTTGTTGATGAAGGTGGTTATCAAGAGCCTGAATTGACGGCTGAGGATGAAATTATTACTAATCTTTATGATTTGGCTAATACTTATTGTAATGCTTCTATTACATATACAACTATTAGTGGTAGTGTGACTTTAGATGGTGATGATATTATTGAATGGTTATCTATTGATGAGAGTGGTAATTATTATTATGATGAAGAGGCTTTTAGCAAAGCAGCAAGTGAATTTGTAAGTGATTTGGCTAGTAAGATTAATCTTAAAGGAAAGTCAATGACTTTCAAGGGAGCTAATGGTACAAGAACTGTTACTTGTAAGACATATGGATATACTTTAGATCAGGATGCTGAAGTTGAAGGTTTGATTGCTGATATTTTAGAGGGCAAGAATGGTACAAGAACACCTGAAGTAAGTGGTGTCCAAGCTTCTTATAGTAATGGTGGTTTAGGTTACACTTTTGTTGAGGTTGATTTAACTAATCAAAAGGCTTATTTTGTAAAAGATGGAACCGTGGTTTGGTCTTCAGATTGTGTTTCAGGCTTAGCTAGTGATTCTGGTAGAAAAACACCTTCTGGTGGATATTATATCTATTTTATGCAAAGAGATCGTACTTTAAGAGGTACTCAACAAGCTGATGGAAGTTATGAGTATGAATCATTTGTTAATTATTGGATGGCTTTCAACGGTGGTATTGGTTTACACGATGCTTCATGGCGTTCATCATTTGGTGGTAGTATTTACTTAACAAATGGATCTCATGGATGTATTAATTTACCAGTTAGTAAAGCAGCACAATTATATAGTTATATTAGTTATTATACACCTGTTGTCTGTTACTATTAAAAAACCTTAGAATTCTCTAAGGTTTTTCTTATACCACAATATTACGTTTTTCCTCATTAATAAAACTCAGTACATTTTGATAAGTCTCATCCACACATCTTTGTCTAGCTTCAATAGAACCCCAACCAACATGTGGTGTTAATATCACTTTATCTTTGTCCTGAATATGATAAATCACATCATCTTCTAATAATGGTTCATGTTCAAACACGTCTAAACCAACGCCACCCAAATGACCTTCATTTAACACTTTCACCAGAGCTTTTTCTTCCACAATGCCCCCTCTACCAACATTAATAAGATAAGCAGACGGTTTCATTTTAAGTAATGCTTCTTCATTAAATAAATAATGCGTTTGTTCATTTAATGGTGCATGTATAGAAATAATGTCTGATGTTTTGAGTAAAGTATCAAAATCAACTTGTTGATAATCATTAGTACTATTATTGCCACTGGTTGAATAATATTGTACTTTTGCTCCTAAAACAGAAACTATATAAGCGCCTTGACGCCCTAATTCCACTAAGCCCACTAAAACCCAGGATAGTGATGATATATCATGAAAAAGATAATCAAAAAAACTGAATTGTTGACATATG
>JAJQGQ010000270.1 GCA_021200395.1 Erysipelotrichaceae bacterium | reverse complement strand
ATATATGAGCAGTTGAAAAACACGTCTACGTAGCTCAGCTGGATAGAGCACACGCCTTCTAAGCGTGCGGTCGCGGGTTCGAATCCCTCCGTGGACGCCATTTGATGAGTAAACCTTGATAAATTCAAGGTTTTATTTTATATGAATAGATAGCAGGTGATCATGATGGCAAAACAGCCAATTAATAAGAGTTTTCAATATGCTTTTGAAGGAATATGGACTTGTATTAAAAAAGAAAGAAATATTAAAATCCATTTGATTATGATGATTTTAGTTATTATATGTGGATTTATTTTTCATTTAACATGGATGGAATGGATGATTTGTATTTTATTATTTGGTTTAGTTATTTCTTTAGAAATACTCAATACGGCGATTGAAGCCATTGTTGATTTATGTTCACCTGATTATCATCCTCTAGCAAAAATTGCCAAAGATTGCGGGGCTGGAGCTGTTTTAGTTAGCGCAATAGCTGCAGCAATTATTGGTTTAATGATTTTTATTCCTCATTTATTAGCAGTTCTTTGAACTGTTTTTTTCACCTTTTATGATATTTGACATAACTTAAATTGAGGTGAAAATATGTTGATATATGTTAATCATGATGACATGCGTTCTTTACAATTGATGGATGATTTAACACAAAAAGGGTATTATGTTAGTGATAACTTACGTGATATGAAATATGCTGATTGTGTTTATTTAGGATGTAAGGGAATTGATTTAAAACATTGTTTGCATACGCATCAAGATACGATAGTGATTGATGATGTAGGAAAAATGATTAAAAAGCAAGCTGTTGTTGTTACCCTTATGCATAATGATTATATGGTTCAATTATCTAAGCAATATGATTTTTATTATATAGCATTATTGGATGATGATTCTTTTTTAAAGCAAAATAGTATTTTAACAGCTGAAGGAGTTGTTAGTTATTTAATTAGTCATAGAAGATATCCTTTATTTGATAGTCAAATTTTAGTTACTGGTTATGGGCATTGTGGGCAAGCTCTTATTGATTTATTAAGGGGTTTTCAATGTCATCTTAGTGTCAGTGTTAGGAATTCACAACTAAAATCAGAAATAGAATCATTAGGGTGTCAATATATACCTATCGAGAATATAGATTTATCATATATAGATATTTTAATTAATACTATTCCAAGTGTTATTATTGAAGAAGATTTATTAAAAACAGCAAATAAGAATATTATGATTGTTGATATTGCTTCTTTTCCATATGGTATTGATCATCATAAAGCATTAGCTCTTAATTTAAATAGTCAAATATTACCATCTATTCCTTGTCGATATGCCTATGGTTATGCTTCAAAGATGATTTGTGATATTTTAGAAGGTGTTTTATCATGCGATTAGGAATTTGTATAACAGGTTCTTTTTGTAGTATGGATGATATGTTATATGTGTTAAATGAATTAAAAGATAATTATGATATTGACATATTTATGAGTGAGCATGTTGATACCATGGATAATCGTTTTTATAGTGCTCAAGATTTGAAAGAAAAAATAAATCATATTGTTCATTGTCCTATTCATACAACTATTAATGAAGCAGAAATATATGGTCCGAATCATTTATTAGATGCCGTATTAGTCTATCCATGTAGTGCTAATACGTTATCAAAACTATCCTTAGGCATTAATGATAATGCTGTAACAATGCTTGTTAAATCTTGTTTACGCAATGCTATACCAATTATTATAGGTATTTATTCTAATGATGTCTTATCATTAAGTGGAACGCATTTATTAACATTATATAATCGTAAAAATTATTATATTGTTCCTATTTTTCAAGACAATTACAAGCAAAAACCAAACAGTGTTATTGCTTGTAAGGAAAAAGTCAAAGAAACAATAGAAAAAGCATTCCATCATGAACAAATTCAACCCATTTTATTAGGATACAAAAAAATGTAGAATAAAAATAATTTGAACGTCAAGCAATTATATGTTATGATTAACGTACTGTATGGGACAATTATATTGATAATGAAAGGGTGAAATAATGAAAGATAAAATACAATTAATTCCATTGGGTGGACAGGCTGAAATGGGAAAAAGCATGTATTGTTTAGAAATTAATGATAATATATTTATAATAGATTCAGGATTTAGATTCCCTGAATCAGATAAACTAGGTGTAGATATTATTATTCCTAGTTTTACATATTTAGAAGAAAGAAAAGATCAAATTGCAGCTATTATTATTACTCATGGACATGATGATGTCATGGCTGGTTTGCCATATTTATTACAAAACATCAATGTTCCAGTATATGCACCTAGTTTAACAGGTGATTTGATTGAACAGATGATAAATCGTTATCTAAGGCATAATCGAAATGTTAATATTGATTTAGATTTAATACGTGTTAATCGTAATGCTTCTTTAGATATTAATGGTGTTCAAGTGGAGTTTTTTCCCGTAACACATTCTATTCCTGGTAGTGTTGGTGTGGCATTTTGGACTGATGCAGGATATATTGTTTATGGTAGTGAATTTATTATTGATTTTGGTGCACCTGAAGGTTTTAGATGTGACATTCAAAAGATGATGGAAATAGGAAAAAAGGGTGTGTTAGCATTATTAGTTGAGTCATCAAGTGCTCGTCATGAAGGTTATACATCACCAAATCATAAATTAACCAATAAGATTGAACGTATTTTTGAAGATAGCAATGAACGTATTATTATTTCTAGTTTTGCACAAAATGTTTTTCGAACAAAAGAGATTGTTGAACTAACAAAGAAATATAAACGTCAAATTGTTTTTTATGGTAGAGATAAATATGATAATACAAATAGTTTGCTGAGAATTGGTAAGGAACAAAAGAAACCTGTGATTGATGTTCCTGATAAATTATTAGGTGATAAGGAAAAAATTGGTAATCCTGTTTATGATAGTAACTATGTTATATTATTAAGTGGTTCGCCAACACGTATATATCATGATATTTGTGATATTATTGATGGTGGCGATAAGTTATTAAAAATTAGAGAAGGGGATACTTTCATAGTTGCTTCACCAGTTTTGCCTGGTACTGAAAAAATTGCTAATAAAGCACATAATGGTTTATACAAAACTGATGCTCGTGTGTATTTATTAAAGAATAAAGATTTATATTCAATGCATGCTTCTAAAGAAGACATCAATGTTATTATTCAAATCTTTAAACCTAAATATTATATACCTATAAAAGGAGAATATCAGCATTTTATATTTAATCGCCAGATTGCTTTAGATATGGGTATTGATGATGATCATATTATCTTATTAGATAATGGTGAACGTATTACTTTTACCAATGGTGAATTAGCAGAAAATCGTGATATTTTTGAAATTGAAGATGTTATGATTGATGGTAGTGGTGTAGGCGATGTAGGTGAAAAGGTTATTGATGATCGTATTCAGCTTGCTAATGATGGGGTTGTTATTGTCGGTCTTACAATTTCTAAAGAAACAAAAGATATTGTAGCCCAAACAGATTGTCAAACGAGAGGATTTGTTTATTTAAAGGATTCTGAATATGTGATTAAGCATATTATTGATATTTGTGAAGCTGTTGTTGGTCAATTAAAAGAGGATCCTACTATAGAAATTAGTGAAATTCGTTATATGATGAAAGATCAATCTATGAAATATATTATGAAAGAAACAGGAAAGAAACCTGTATTTATTGGAGTTGTTGTAGAAATATAGGCAAGATTTATCTTGCCTTTTTAAAAGGTGGGAGTTTAATGGCAAAAACAAAACGTAAAAGAAAAAGCAAACAAGATATATTTGAAGAAAACTTAAAAATCCGAATTATATCTATTATTATCATTGCCTTTATTATTATTGCTGCTATGAAACTAGGAATTATTGGTTCTGCTTTAAATAGTTGTATGACTTTTTTAGTAGGAAATCTTTATGGTATTGCTTATATTGGTTTATTGGCTTGTTGTGTCTATACGTTATATAAAGCGAAATTACCTAGATTAACTGGACCTCATGCAGTTGGCTTATATTTGATGTTTGTAAGTATTCTTATTATTGCTTGTATTCCTGCTAATCAAGATGCCAAAGGTATCGGTGTCATTAATACTTATATTCAAAGTGGCATATGGAATAAGGGTGGTATGATAGGAATGTTGTTGTTTGGCATTCTTAGTAGCTTATTTGATATTTTAGGGACTTTGATTATTGCTGATATTATTTTAATTATTGGTTGTGCATTACTATTTTCTAGTGTTTATTTTAAATATAAAACCAATAATAAGAAAAAACCAAAACCTAAAAAAAGTAAAGAACCAAAGATAAAAGAACCTAAAATTATTGAAGAAAAGCCAGAAAAAAATGAAAATGTCATTATCTTAAGAGAAAAGCCACGTTTCTTTGATCCATTCTCTAAACCAAAAGATACTATTATCTTCCCAGATGAAGTCTTTGATGATCCAAAAGATAAAGACCTAGCCAAAGAAAAAACACAAGCTTTTGAAATCAATCAAGAAAAAATGAAAATTGATATTGTCGATAGTGATGATAAAAAAGATATACATGAAATAAAAGAAGAAGCCAAGCCTATTATTCACAGTGATGATTACAAATTACCACCAATATCATTATTACAAACACGTTCTACAACTCATGCTTCAAAAGAAAAAAATATAGCTAAAAACAATGGTATACGCTTAACCAATGTTCTACAAGAATTTGGTGTTAATGCTACGATAGAAAATGCCTTTATCGGTCCTGCTATT
Organism: Erysipelotrichaceae bacterium; assembly: GCA_021200395.1. Taxonomy (GTDB): domain Bacteria; phylum Bacillota_I; class Bacilli_A; order Erysipelotrichales; family Coprobacillaceae; genus JAJQDJ01. Next base: position 7,469 of record JAJQGQ010000270.1, on the reverse strand, counting down.
ACAAAATATGAATTAAAATTAGAAACAGGAACTAGAGTGAATAAAATATTACAATTACAAGATGATATTAAATTAGCCCTAGCAACTGCTGATATTCGTATTGAAGCCCCAATACCAGGAAAACCTTATGTGGGTATAGAAGTGCCAAATTCTTCACCTGCCGTTGTTGCTTTTAAAGATGTTTATAAATCACTCATGAATAATCCTAAATATGCTGATGACAAACTTGTTGTTGCTTTAGGAAAAGATGTGTCAGGTAATCCTGTTTATGCTCATTTGGATAAAATGCCTCATTTATTGATTGCTGGTGCAACTGGATCAGGTAAATCTGTTTGTGTCAATACAATTATTACTTCGATATTAATGCGTGCCAAACCTGATGAAGTAAAGCTTATTTTAGTTGATCCTAAAAAAGTTGAATTATCAATTTATAATGATATTCCTCATTTGGCTTTTCCAGTAGTGACGGATGCTAAAAAAGCAGCTGGTGTTTTACAAGAAGTCGTTTCTGATATGGAAGATCGTTATGAAAAGTTTGCCCAAGTTAATGCTAAAAATATTCAAACATATAATCAATATATTAAAAAGCAAAATATGGATAAAGATCCAAGTGATCAACTTGCTTTAATGCCTTATAAGGTGGTTATCCTTGATGAAGTAGCTGATTTAATGATGGTTGCTAGTAAAGTGGTTGAAGACTGTATTATGCGTATTTCCCAAATGGCAAGAGCTGCAGGTATTCATATGATTGTTGCAACTCAAAGGCCATCAACCGATATTATTACTGGTGTTATTAAAGCTAATATTCCTTCACGTATCGCTTTTGCTGTATCTTCAGGAATTGATTCACGTACGATTCTTGATACCACTGGAGCAGAAAAATTATTAGGTAGAGGAGACATGTTGTTTTCGCCAATGGGCTCTTCTTCGCCTACAAGAGTACAAGGTTGTTTTGTGAGCGATGAAGAAGTCCAATCCATTGTTGATTATATTAAGAATCAACAAGAAGTTAAGTATGAAAAGTCACTAGATACTATCAAAGCTGTTGATACCTCTTCTAGTCATATTGACGATGATGAAGAGGATGAAGAATATGAAGAATGTCGCCAATTTGTCATTCAAGCGCAAAAGGCTAGTACTTCTTTATTACAACGTAAATTTAGAATTGGCTATAATAAAGCTGCTCGTATCATAGATCGTTTAGAAGAAGAAGGTGTGATTGGTCCGCAGCTTGGTAGCAAGCCTCGAGAGGTTTATATTCGACAATACAATGAAGAAGATGTATAAATGCATCTTCTTTTGACGTTTTTTTACCTTAATTTACTAAACTCCCTTTTAATTTTGTTAAATTAATGTTAAAATGAATCCATAAATATTAAGGAGGAAAAGTAAATATGAAAAAATTGTTTGCATCTTTAGTAGCTTTATCATTGTTACTTGTTGGATGTGGAAGTAGTGATGATTCTTCATCTGATGATGGTTATGAAGTTGCATTGATTACTGACTCTGGTTCAGTTACTGACAAGTCATTCAATCAATCTGCATATGAAGCTATTGAAGCTTATTGTGGTGATAGTATTTCTTATAAATATTATGCACCTCAAGACACTGATGATGATGGTCTTTATGCTACAATCGAACAAGCTATTGACAATGGAGCAAAAATTATTGTAACACCTGGTTTTAACTTTACAAATGCTTTAACTGAAGCTCAAGCTGATTTCCCTGATGTAAGTTTTGTCGCTATCGACCAAACTGATTTGGAACCAACTGAAAATACTATTAGTTACATTTTTGCAGAAAATGAATCTGGTTATTTAGTAGGTTATGCTGCTGTTATGGAAGGCTATACAAAATTAGGTTTCATGGGTGGTATGGCTGGTGACTCAGTTGTTAACTATGGTGTTGGATTCTTACAAGGTGCTAATGATGCAGCTGAAGAATTAGGTGTTGAAGTTACTGTTAACTATTATTACACTGGTACATATAGTGCTGATCCATCTATTAAGACTGCTTGTGATAACTGGTATGTTAATGATGGTGTAGAAATTATCTTCTCTTGTGGTGGAGCTATTTGTGCTAACGTATTTGCTTCTGCTGAAGAAAATGAAGCTTTAAGTATTGGTGTCGATGTAGACCAAGGTGATGAATCTACTACTGTTTTAACATCTGCTTTAAAAGGTGTTAGTGCTGCAGTTACTGAAGCTTTAGAGGATTTCTATAATGATTCATTTACAGGTGGACAAGTTGTTACTATGACTGGTACAGGCGATATGGTTTATAGTGCTGACAAGTTTACTAATTTCACACAAGAAGATTATGAAACAATTTTAAGTAAGATTCAAAATTCTGAAATTGATTTATATACTTGTGGTGATGTCACTGAAAATAATAGTGATCCTTCTACTTATATTGATTTACCTAACGTTACAGTTAATTATCAATCTTAGTATATTTATAAAGGATTGTTTTACAAAACAATCCTTTTTTCGATAATTAAATTTCATATTTTCAAATAATGTAAATTCATGTATAATGGAAAAGAAAGGAGTGGGACGATGGAATATGCGATTGAGATGCTTAATATCACGAAAGAGTTTCCTGGTATTAAAGCTAATGATGATATCACTTTACAAGTGAAACGTGGTGAAATTCATGCTCTTCTAGGGGAAAATGGTGCAGGAAAATCAACACTCATGAGTATTCTATTTGGTTTATATCAGCCTGATATAGGGGAAATACGTATTAATGGTGAAAAAGTAACTATTAATGATCCTAATGATGCTAATAAGTATAATATTGGGATGGTACATCAGCATTTTAAACTTGTTCATAATTTTACGGTACTAGAAAATATTGTTTTAGGAGTAGAGGATACAAAACACGGTGTCTTAAGTTTAGATGATGCCCGTAAAAAGGTTATGGCATTATCTGATCAATATCATTTAAATATTGAACCTGATAAATTGATTTCAGATATTACTGTTGGTATGCAACAGCGTGTAGAAATTATGAAAATGTTATACAGGGATAATGAAATCCTTATTTTTGATGAACCTACAGCAGTTTTAACACCACAAGAAATTACTGAATTAATGGGTATTATGAAAGGTTTAAAAGCTGAAGGAAAATCTATTATTTTTATTACCCATAAGCTTGATGAAATTAAAGAGGCAGCTGATCGTTGTACAATTATCAGAAAAGGACAATACGTTGCGACTGTTGATGTGGCTACAGCAAGCAAAGAAGAAATGTCTGAAATGATGGTTGGACGTAAGGTCAACTTTAATGTGGAAAAGGGAGAAGCACATGTTGGCGAAACTGCATTGAAATTAGAAAATGTGTCTTACTTGCCAAAACATGCAACAAAGAAAGTTTTAAATAATGTTTCTTTCGATGTTCACAAAGGTGAAATTACATGTATTGCAGGTATTGATGGTAATGGTCAAACTGAATTGGTATATGCAATTTATGGTTTATTAAATCCTACTGAAGGTAAAATTATCATGAATGGCAAAGATATCACTCATGAAACTATTCGTCAAAGAACATTAGATGGTATGGCTTGTATACCTGAAGATAGACATAAACATGGTTTGGTTTTGGATTATAATTTAGCTGAAAATATTGTTTTAAAGAATTATTTTCAAGAACCTTATTCTAAAAACGGAATCTTGAATTTTAATAAGATTTATGAACATGCTAGAGAATTGATTGAAAAATATGATGTCAGATCTGGTGAAGGACCTAACTCTATTACGAGAGGTATGTCTGGTGGTAATCAACAGAAAGCGATTATTGCTCGTGAGATTGAAAGTGGTGCCGATGTCTTAGTATGTGTTCAACCTACTAGAGGATTGGACATTGGAGCTATTGAATTTATTCATTCACAAATTGTTAAGCAACGTGATGAAGGTAAAGCTGTTTTATTGGTATCATTAGAATTAAGTGAAGTTTTATCAGTCAGCGATCGTATTTTAGTTATGAGTGAAGGCGAGATTGTTGCCGATGTTAAACCTGAAGAAACAAATGAACAGGAATTAGGCTTATTTATGTCTGGAAGTAAGAGGGGTGTAGGTTATGAGAAATAGACCAGGATTTAAAGTATTTTTATCATCTCTTATTGCAATCGCTGTTGGTTTATTGGTTGGTTTTATTATTATTATGGTGACAAATCCATCTCAAGGTATCAAAGCATTTGGTATTTTAGCTCAAGGTGGTTTTTATAAAGGTTTACGTAGTACAGGCGATGTTTTGTATTATGCAGTTCCTATTATGATGACTGGTTTGGCAGTAGCTTTTGCATTTAAATGTGGAAACTTCAATATTGGTGTTACTGGTCAATATACAATGGGTGCTTTTACAGCATTATTCTTGGCAATTAAATTAGAAGGTATTATACCTAGTGCTATTTTATGGATTATTTGTCTTATTGCTGCCGCTGCTGCTGGCGCATTGTGGGCATTTATATCTGCAGTTATGAAAGCATATAAAAACGTCAATGTCGTTATTTCTGGTATCATGCTTAATTATATTGGTATGTTATTAACTGTTGATTGGGTTAAAAGATTTATCTTTGATCAGGCTAAAGCCAGATCATATACTGCGAATATTGCCGTACCTAAAATGGGCTTAGATAAAATCTTCCCTGGATCTAGTATCAATGGTGGCACAATTATTGCTATACTTGTATGTATTTTAGCATGGTATATTCTTAATAAAACAACTTTTGGTTATGAATTAAAAGCTTGTGGTCACAATGTTGATGCAAGTAAATATGCTGGTATGAATGAAAAAACATGTACAATTATGTCTATGGTACTAGCTGGTGCTTTTGCTGGACTTGGTGGCGGTTTGACTTATATTGCTGGTTCTGGTAAGGCTTTAGCTATTACTGAAACAACTTTGGCTGAAGGCTTTAATGGTATCCCAGTTGCCTTGTTAGGTGCTAATAGTCCTTTAGGATGTATTGCAGCTTCTATATTTATTGCCTACATTGATTTAGGTGGTACTTATATGCAAGCATGTAATATTCCTGTAGAAATTATTGATGTCATCGTAGCAGTAATTATTTATTTTAGTTCATTCTCATTATTAATTAAATCATTCTTAGATCAATTCATGGATAAACATCCAAGTAAAAAAGATCAAAAGAAGTTAGAAAATGAAGGAGGTAGCGAATAATGTCATTGATTTATTTCTTATTTAGACAAACTCTATACTTCGCTATTCCATTGATGATTGTGGCTTTAGCTGGTATGTTTAGTGAACGTAGTGGTGTTGTAAACATTGCCTTAGAAGGTATAATGATATTTGGTGCTTTCTTTGGTGTCTATTTTATTCATTTTATGCAATCAAGTGGTGCAATGAGTGGTATGTTATTACTCTTCTGTGCTTTATTGGTAGCTGGTTTTGTTGGTGGTATATTTGGATTGCTTCATGCTTTTGCTTCCGTTACCTTAAAAGCCGATCAGACAATATCAGGTACAGCATTAAACATGTTAGCCCCTGCATTTGGGTTATTCTTTGCAAAAACTACATTAGACGGTGTATCTCAAGTTTTATTTAGTAATGAATTTAGAATTGCAGCTGTTCCTGGACTTAGCAGTATACCTGTTATTGGAGATTTATTCTTTAAGAATTGTTATGTAACAACATTATTAGGTATTATTATTCTTATTGGATCATGGTTCATTATGTATAAAACAAGATTTGGATTAAGAATAAGAGCTTGTGGTGAAAATCCATCTGCAGCTGATGCAGCTGGTATTAATGTTTATCGAACAAGATATATTTCTGTTATTATTTCTGGTATCTTAGGTGGTATTGGTGGTCTTATTTATGTTATTCCTATTGCCACTGAATTTGAAAGTGATGTTGCTGGTTATGGTTTCTTGGCTATGGCCGTACTTATCTTTGGTAACTGGAAACCATGGCGTATTGCTGGCGCAGCATTCTTCTTTGGTTTAATGAAAACATTATCTTATTCTTATACATCAATTGGTTTCCTCAATGCTTTAAATATGCCTGGTGTTGTTTATAAACTCATTCCTTATGTAGCAACACTTATTGTCCTTGTTATAACATCTAAAGATTCCCAAGGACCGCGAGCCAGTGGTGTTCCGTATGATAAATCGTCAAGATAATTGGTCAAGATATTTCTTGACCTTTTTTGTTTAACTTTGAAGAAATAAGAGTATAATAGGAGTATACAAAAAAGGAGGATTTACGTGAAATCAAGTTATGAAATGCACGGATATACATTGCATCTTATTCCTACAAAGAAATTCAAAACCATCACTATTTCATTAAGGTTACAAAGTACTTTATCAAAGGAATATACAACAATAAGAACTTTATTAACTTTTGTATTGATTGCTGCTACGAATAAATTTCAAACAACAAAAGATTTGGCTTCTTATTTAGATGATAACTATGGTGCAAGATTATCAACAAATATTAATACAAAAGGAAAATCCCAGGTTATTAATATTAATACAAGTTTTGTGAATGATGTTTATTTACCAAATAAAGAAAATTTGTCAAAAAATATGATTGAACTTATGAGTGATCTTTTCTTTGATCCATATGTCAAAAATCAAGCATTTGATGAAGAAATCGTTCAATTAAAGAAAACAGAATTAAAAGCCAGATTACAAATGGATAAAGATGATAAGTTTACCTATTCTTTGGATAAGTTATTTGATTATATGGGTAAAGATAGTGTATTAGGAATTCCTAATACAGGGTATGAAGATAAAATAGATGCCATCACGAGTGAACAATTATATCAATATTTCTTAGATTGTATCAAAAATGATAAAAAAGAAGTTTATGTTGTAGGTGATATTGATGAAAGTATCATAACATTATTTGATCAATATTTAAGATTCCCTGATATTCATCATAATTATGAATCATCTTATATTTATACTAATTCTAAAGATGAAGTATTAGAAATTATTGAAACTCAAGATATCACTCAATCAAAGCTTAATATGGGTTATAGTATTGATGTCGATTTTAATTCACAGTATCATTATGCATTTACTGTTTTTAATGCTATATTAGGTGGATTTTCCCAATCTAGGTTATTTAAGGTTGTGAGAGAAGAAAATAGTTTATGTTATTATATATCATCAAGTTATGATGCCTTCAATGGTATTATGATTATAAATGCCGGAATAGAAGCAAATGACTATGAAAAAACAAAAACACTTATACAACAACAATTAGATGATTTAAAATCAGGTCATATTGAAGATGAGGAAATCAATTTAGCAAAAATGATGCTTAAAAATTATTTAATTAAAACAACTGATGAAGCAGGTAGCATGATTGCTTTAGCATATAATCGTGATATTGTTAATAAAAAAGAAAGCAATGAAGAATATATTGAAAAAATCATGAACGTAAGTAAGGAAGATTTAATTCAATTTTCTCAAAATATTCAATTAGATACTATATTC
>JAJQGQ010000146.1 GCA_021200395.1 Erysipelotrichaceae bacterium | reverse complement strand
ATTATAACATTTTTTATAAAAATAAGGCAACAAATGTTGCCTTACTTCGTATTATTTTGAATTACGGTCGTCTTTCATACCATGTAAAGCACGCCAAATATGTTCTGGATCTAATGGTAATTCTGTAAAATAGACACCTGTTGCCATATTAACAGCATTTGCAAGTGCAGGTGCTACTGGAGCAGCTGAACCTTCACCAGCTTCTTTAGCACCTAATGGACCTTCTTCATCAGGTGTAAAGTCATAGAATGTTCTCATCTTAGGCATATCTAAAGCTGTAGGTAAACGATAATCTCTAAAGTTTGGATTTAAAATCTTACCTTCCTTAGTAACTGTATGTTCATAAATCGCATAACCTAAGCCCATACCAATAGAACCCTCTAATTGTCCTTCAACAGCACGTCTATTTAAAGCACGGCCACAGTCATGAGCAAATACGAATTCATCAATATCTAATACACCAGTTTCTTTATCAACAGTTAAATGGGCAGCCCCTGTAGAGAAACTATATGCTGGTGCATAGTTTGTTGTATTATTGCCATTATATTGTGAGTTATCTGTACGGTGATAATAAGAACCAACACCAACTAATTCATCCCCACCTTTAACACTCATATATTTAAACATCGCATCGCCAATAGGCATTTGTAATTCAGCTTTTTCTTTACTAATTACTTTACCATCTAAACATTCCAATGTTTCAGGCATAACACCCCAGCTAGGACCAATAACTTCAAATAATTGACGTTTAGCATCAACAGCTGCACGTCTTGCTGCATTACCAGCTAAGAAAGTAACACGGCTTCCATAACTTCCTGAATCCCAAGGAGTTAAGAATGTATCAGACATGAATGTCTTAACCATATCCATAGGTAAACCTAATTCTTCAGCCACAATGGCTGTCATAACGGTATCAGAACCTTGACCAATATCATGAGAACCAATATATAAAGTAGCCATACCACGTTTATTTAAACGAACTGTAACACATGCAGAACTTTGATTTGGTGCTTCAAGAACGGCGAAACCTGTACCAGAAACGAATCCTGTACCAGCAAAACCAATACCTTCGTTTTCTTTCATATGGCCTTTCTTTTCATACCAGCCAATTTCCTTAGCTGCAGTATCTAATGTTTCTTTATAAGCACAACTTGTAATTGTTAAACCAGCTGGTGCTACATAGCCTGGATCTGCGGCACTGATTTTTCTAAATTCAACAGGATCAATACCCATTTGATCAGCTGCATATTGCATATTCAAATCATGAGCAAAGTGTACCTGACAAGCTGTATAACCACGCATTGCCCCAGCTACTGGGTTATTGGTATAAACACGACGAGCTAAGAAATCAACAGAATTAATCTTATAAGGGAAGTTAGCCCATAATGTTGCTTGCGCACAAGCAGCAACCCCAGATCCTCCATAAGGACCACCATCTAAGACATGGTAACATTTCTTAGCTAATAATTTTCCATCTTCACCAAAAGCAGTATCAATATGCATATAAATTGGGTGACGATGACGTGTTGCCTGGAATACTTCTTCACGTGTTAAAATCATTCTAACTGGTTTTCCTGTTAATTCTGCCATTTTAGCAGCACATAAACCAAATGAATATGAATCTAGCTTACCACCAAATCCACCACCAACTAATGGTTTAATAACACGAACATGGTTTTCACTAACGCCTAAACACTTTGCATACCAGAATTGATCTACATATGCCATTTGTGTAGACATCCAAACTGTATAAGTACCATTACGATAAGTGGCCACAGCACCATGAGGTTCCATAGCTGCATGGACCATACGATGAGTAGAATAATCACGATGTTGGACATAAGCAGCATTGTTGAATTCTTCATCAATATCAGTACCAGCTTTCATCTTTGACTGCATACCAATGTTATGCAAACCTTTACCTTCCCAGTTAACTTCTATAGCACCATCTTCCATGGCTTCAAAAGGATCATAAACACCTTCTAACACTTCATATTCTACTTTAATCAAATCAGCAGCAATTTGGGCAGTTTCTTCATCAATTGCAGCAACTGCAGCTACATCATCACCAACTTGACGAACCATTTCAGAACATAATACTTCTTTATCAGCAAACTCTGATGCAAATTCACCATTACCTACTTTATGTTTCCATTCAAAGTCCTTAGCTGTTAAAATACACTTAACACCAGGAACCTTTTCAGCTTCACTTGTATCAATAGAAATAATACGTGCTCTAGCATATGGACTTCTAACCATTCTACCAGTTAACATATCTGGGAACATGATATCACCAACATATTGTCCATGACCTGTTACTTTATCTTCAGCATCAATTCTAACATAGTTATTTTCACCAGTTAAACGATAAAACTCTGGCTTTTTAAAATATGTCTTATCACAATCCTTATGCATTATTTCCATCTCCTTCCCAATTCATATCAGCAGCTGCAGCTTGAATAGCTTCAACAATCTTAGCATATCCAGTACAACGACATAAATTACCTTCAATCGCTTCTCTAATTTCTAATTCTGTTGGATGAGGATTAGATTCTAATAAAGCTTTAGCACTCATAATCATACCAGGTGTACAATAACCACATTGCATAGCCCATTTTTCAATAAATTGTTTTTGTAAAGGATGCAATTGTCCATTTTTAGCGACGCCTTCAATTGTTTCAATTTCATGGCCATTGCATTCAACAGCTAATGTACAACAACTATTGACTGGTTTACCATCAAATAAAACTGTACAAGCACCGCATTCGCCTTCTTCACAACCTTTTTTTGTTCCTGTTAACAATAATTGATCACGAAGGAAATCCAATAAAGTTAAATTATCTTTGACATACGCATCAACAGGATCTCCATTGATAATCAAACTAATAAATGTCTTATGTTTCATATTGTCTCCCTCCTATAATCTTTCCATAGCTTGCTTAATTGCACGCTTTGTAAATACACGAACCATATCTTTACGATATTCTTTAGAAGCACGAATATCAGAAATAGGACTACAAGAATTCATTGCTGCTTCACTAGCTTCAATAATCACATCATCAGTCAATTCTTTACCAATCAAAACTTCTTCAGCCTTTGGTGCACGAATTGGTGTTGTTGCTACTGCACCTAATGCAATCTTCGCATCAGTACAAATACCATCTTCAACTTTAATTTTAACAGCGACACCAACAATTGCTAAATCCATTGCTTTTCTAACAGCATGTTTAATATAAGCTACTGATTCATTTTCTTTTACTGGTGGAATCACAATTCCAGTAATAATTTCACCAGGTTCCAAAGATGTCTTACGTACTCCAACAAAGAAATCCTCAGCTTTAATATAACGATCACTATTAGGACCTTGAACCAATATTTTGGCACCTTGAGCAACTAAGTTTGGTCCACTATCACATGAAGGTGAAGCGTTCGCAATATTACCTGCCATAGTTGCTTTGTATCTTATTTGTGTTGAAGCAACAACTTTAGCAGCATAAGCTACTGCAGGATTAACTTTCTTTACAAGATCAGATGTTTCAATTGTTCTTAGGGTTGTTAAGGCACCAATCTTTAAACCTTCTTCTTCATCATATTCTAAATAATCCAAACCTTCACAATTCTTAATATCAATAAGATATTCTGCACTAAAAACCTTATCCCTCATTGGTGGAATTAAATCAGTGGCACCAGCCATGACTTTTGCATCATCTAATTCAGCTAATAGATTACATGCTTCATGAATATCTTTAGCTTGAATGTATTCAAATTGGGGTAATACCATTTTCTTTCCTCCTACTCGTATTATTTGATTATAGTTTAAAGGAAAATGATATTATTCATAGATGTATATATAACATTTGTAGTTAATGCTACATAAAAAAGCGGGTTAACCGCTTTTTAAAGCACGTATCATAATCATTTCACCAGTAATACTTATAGCTATTTCTTGAGGCGTTACAGCTTTAATATCCAAACCTATCGGCATATGACATGCATCAATTTCTTCTTCACTAAAACCACACTCAAGTAATACTTCCTTATTACGAGCAATCTTACGACGTGAGCCAATCATCCCTAAATATTTAGGCTTAGCAGATAATACTTGTTTTTGCAACTCTAAATCATATTGATGACCACGTGACATAATACATACATAATCTGTTTTTTGAATATGTACATATTGATCAATATGTTCCATATCACCAACTATCGTTTGGATGGCATCAGGGAATACATCTTTATTGGCAAACTGTTCACGATCATCCATCACCACACAACGGAATCCTACAAATGTTAAAACAGGTACTAAAGCTTGTGCAACATGGCCTCCACCAAACACATAAACAAAACCTGATTGCATAAGTGGCTCTAAATAATAAAGTTTATCATGATAGGGTTTTTGATAGGCACGATGAATCTCTAAACTATCAATAATTTCATCATCCACATCTATATATCTTAATCCTTTTGAAGCACTATACAATCCCATATGCCAGCATGTATGATCACTAATATCTAAAATCAACCAGCTATCTTCATTAGTATCTAACGCATCAATAATATCATCACATAAGCTTAAACAAGATGCATCATCACTATCCATAAACTGCATATAAACATCAACATTGCCACCACTAACATTACCTGTCTTATATACTTCATCTTTCGCTAAAGTAAAACCTTCTATTGAAAAGCTCCCTTTTTGCAAGGCATCCACTGCTTTTTGAATACATTTATACTCAACTATGCCACCACCAATAGTACCAACAATAGAGCCATCACGCTTCACAAGCATACGACTACCAGCGCCACGAGGTGTTGATCCAGATGAGGCAATAATTGTTACTAAAACAGTATTTTCATGATTTAATAAACATCTTTTAAGCTCTTGAAATAGTTTTTTCATACTATTTACCTTTACCAAATCCGCAATTAGGGAAAGTACATACTTGACAATTTAAGCATAAGCCGCCTTCACCCAAAGAATATAAATCTTCAGTACTGACAACATCATTAGCCATGACTCTAGGTAAAATCAAATCAAAAATCGTACGTTTATTATACATAGCACATCCTGGAAGTCCCATAATTGTTACAGTTTCACCATTATCTTTATGATAATAAGCTAATAAGAACATCGCACCTGGTAATACGGGAGAACCATAGCTCACAATATCTGCACCTGTATTTTTAATAGCCAAAGGTGTTTTATCATCAGGATCCACACTCATACCACCAGTACAAATAATCACATCTGCACCTTGATCAATCATCTTTAAAATACTTTGTGTTTCTTTTTGATCATCATCATTTAAAGTATCATGAGCTATAACATCACAATCAAACTCACTTAACTTATCTAATATAACAGGTGTAAATGTATCTTCAATACGTTTATAGTAAACCTCATTACCTGTTGTAAGTATACCTACTTGATGATGTGTAAATGGTAAAATCTTGAAAATAGGTTCATTGTTTGTTGTGGCAAATGTTTTTTTCTTTACATCTTCCATTTTTTCTTTTTCAATCACTAACGGAATAATACGAGTGCCACAAATCTTATCACCAGTTTTCACGGCAAAATTACCATGACGAGAAGCAATCATTAATTGACCATAACTATTGACAAGTTTTAAAGCTTCTCTATTGATTTTTAATAAACCATCAACGCTTGCTGATAATTCCACTTTCCCTTCTTTAACATTTCCTGCTTTCATATAATCATTTTGACATAATTCTACAAGCACTTTGACAGCTTCATCTTCATGCATCATATTTTCATCATTTTCCCATACATATAAACTATCCTTACCAATACTCAATAATACAGGAATATCTTCTTCAGTGACAACATGTCCTTTTCTAAATACTGCATCTTTAGTAACACCTTTAATAATCTGGGTCATATCATGAGCTAATACACATCCCACACTATCAACTGTTTTTATTAGTTTCATTATGTTTCCTCTATCGTTATATAACGCTTTCAAAAAAATAATTTTCAATGAAAGAAACAATTTGATTGATATCATGATAATCAAACACTCTTTCATTTGTTTCCATCTCAAAATATCTCATATCAAATTCTTCTAATATCAATTGTCCTGTAGAAATATTAACCAGGATATTGATATGTACCACCATTCATTCTTACAATCAATGGCACAATAGTTACATGATAATAATCATACCCTTTTTCCTTCCTATTCGTCAAGTACCTTGATATTCATTATATCCTACAAAAAAAAGATTGACTAGATAAAATGAAACATTTGAATTTATATATTGAACAAAAATCAGTAGACATCGCTCTACTGATTTTTATATATCATCTTTTAATAATAATATTGATTGAGGTGCAATTGTTAGAAATTCTGGTAGCATGTCATGATAATCATGAATATGCATATCTTTTTCTATTTTCCACCATAATCCATTTTCTAGTGTTACATACCATTCAAAAGGCATTTCTGATACTTGAGGTATCCCAACAGGAATACGATTAACTTTTGAATCAGTGATATGCATATCATGAGCACGTATACCAATATATTGAATAGAATCATCTATTTCTTGTGAAACTTCTAATTCTAAATCATTCCAATCTAATGCTTTAACCTTATCATCAGAAATTCTTTCAATACGTGATATGTTTTTACAACCAGTCAGTCTTGCTGCTTTAATCGTTCCTGGATTTTCAAAAACTTCTTTCGTCTTACCAAAAGCAATAACTTTACCTTGATCTAAAAGCATCAAATTATCACATAGTTGATATGCTTCATCTCTATCATGAGTGACAAGTAATGAAACACCTTTATATTCTTTCAGTACTTTGATAAGTTCTAATCTTAGTTCTTCTTTTAAGAAGGTATCCATAGCAGAAAAAGGTTCATCTAATAAGATAACGCTTGGTTCATAGGCCAAAATTCTAGCTAAAGCAACACGCTGTTGTTGCCCTCCAGATAATTGACGAGGATAGCGCTTTTCTAAGCCTTGTAAATGAAAACGTTGTATCATTTCATTAATACGTTCATCGTCCTTTTTTTCTAATCCACAAGCTATATTTTGTTCAACACTCATATTTGGAAATAGAGCATAGTTTTGAAAGAGATATCCGACTTTTCTTTTTTGTGGTTTTAAGTTTACTTTATTTTGAGAATCAAAAAGAACTTTATCATCAATAGAAATATAACCACTATCTGCACTGACTATACCAGCAATAGATTTTAAAGTCATACTCTTACCACAACCCGATGCACCTAAAATACCTAAACAACCTTGATCTATTTGAAACTTAACATTTAAGTCAAACTCTTTAAGCTTTTTATGAATATCTACTTTCATGAATGCCACTTCCTTTCATTATAGATACTAATTGCATCCATAATAAAGACAGCTACAAAAGCAATGCAAACAATCACGATAACATATTGATAAGCTTTATCCATATTACCAGCTGCTACTTCACTATATACAGCCATTGGAAGCGTTCTTGTTTTACCTGCAATATTACCTGCAATCATCGCTGTTGCACCAAATTCACCTAGTCCTCTTGCAAAAGCTAATACACCACCACTAATAACACCAGGTAAGGCATTCGGTAATAATATCTTATAAAGAATTTGAAATTCACTCATACCGAGTGTTCTTCCTGCATCAAGTAAATTGCTATCTACTTGCTCAAAAGCACCTTTTGCATTTCGATACATCAATGGAAATGACATCACAACAGCTGCAATCACCGTTGCATACCATGAAAAAGCAATTTTAACACCAAAATAATTGATAAAAAACATACCTATTGGTCTTTTTACGCCAAAGATATAAAGCAAAAAGAAACCAACAACCGTTGGTGGTAAAACTAATGGGAGTGTAAGCATGCCATCAAGGATAACCTTGGCAACATTACTTTTTAGTCTTACCACAAACCAGGCTGCTAATAATCCTAGAAAAAATGTAAAAAATATGGAAACAATTGCAGTCCTCATTGATATTAATACAGGACTCCAATCCATTTTAATCTCCTAGATATTTGAAGTAAATCCGTATTCTTCAAAAATAGCTATAGCTTCATCACTTTGTAAGAATTCTACAAAAGCTTTAGCAATTTCTTCATTAGCTGTTGTACCAACAACTGCAACTGGATAAATAACAGGAGCAGATAATGAATCTTCTGGAGCTTCTGCCACAACGACAACATCATCAGGCATACTAGCTGCATCAGTTGCATAAACAATACCTGCGTCAGCACTTGCAGCTGCTACTTGGTTTAATACTTCAGTAACATTTGTACCAAAACTTACTTTATCTTGAATTTCATCCCAGATACCTAAATTTGTTAAAGCTTCTTGAGCATATTGGCCTGCAGGTACACTTTCAGGATCACCTAAAGCAATACTTTCAGCATTAACGATATCAGTAAATTCGCTTAATTCTAATGTAGAATCAGTAGGAGTAATTAAGACAATTTTGTTTTCTAATAAATTAACAATTGTATCAGACATAATAAGTCCTTCTTCATCTAAAGCATCCATTTGAGTAGTTGCTGCAGACATGAAGACATCAGCTTCTAAACCTTCTTCAATTTGTGTTTGAAGTTTACCAGAACTATCATAAGTTCCTTCTACAGTTACATTTTCATATTGTGATTCAAATAATGGAATCAATTCATCTTCATAAGCATTCTTTAAGCTAGCTGCAGCAGCTACTAAGATAGTTCCTTCTAAATCACTTGTTTCTTCTTCCTCAGTTGTTGAACTACAACCAACCATAGATAAGGCAAAAGTACAAGTTAATAATACTTTTAATAGTTTTTTCATTTCCTTTTCCTTTCTTTTTTAACGTTTTATTTTCATTCTTCATAGCGTTCGTTTTTAGAAAAGCACTCCCTCTTAAAATAATCCCAAGGGATTATCTTGCGCATTCATTTGCGCTTCCACGTAAGATCTTTAGACCATGATCCAAAGCATGAAGAATAACGTCCAAACTTTCTTTGACAGCCTTAGGACTGCCTGGCAAATTAATAATCAATGTTGACTTACGAATCACTGAAACCCCTCTACTTAACATTGCTCGATCCGTAATCTCACTTGATTTCATTCTCATATATTCACTAATACCAGGTGCATTTCTATCCATAACAGCTAATGTTGCTTCAGGTGTTTGATCACGCATAGAAAAACCTGTACCACCACTCGTTAATATCAAATCCACTTGTCTACCATCTGTTAAACGCATGAGTTCTTTTTTGAGCATTTCAGGTTCATCAGGTAAAATCAAGGTTTCAACAACTTCATAACCATTTTCTTCTAATATTTGTTTAGCCATAGGGCCACTTAGATCAACTCTATCACCTTTAAAACCTTTATCACTCATAGTAATAATAGCTGCTTGAAAAGGACGATCTAAACTAGGTAATTCAACGCTCATTTCATCTCCAGCTTTTACATAACCTTCTTGAATCACTTTCGCAAAAACACCTTCTCTAGGCATAATACAATCACCAACACGATGATATATCGCACAATGGGTATGACATTCCTTACCTATTTGTGTCATTTCCAAAACAGCATCATTGACATAAAAGCGAGTTCCTACTGGTAGATTTCTAAAATCGATACCTTCAACTAAAATATTTTCTCCAAAGGCACCATCATGAGCATTGCCACCTTTTTCATTGAATTCTTTCACTTTATCATATGAAAGCAAGCTGACTTGACGATGCCAATTACCCGCATGAGCATCTTCTTCTAGACCAAAATCAACAAGCAAATGCCCTTCGTCAACTGGTTTCTTTTCAGTACCTCTATATTTACTTAAACAAACCGCTTTAACGATTCCTTTCATCCTTATCCCCCTATCATATACATATTTTTATCTTCACTAATATCTTCTTTGTTTTCAAAACGATGCGCATTAGGTTTATGTACAATGGCTTTTTTAATGGCTTCTTCTAATAGTTCATCCCTATTATGAGCACCACTTCTTAATATAGTTCGTAAATCAACCCCATCATTAAAACATAAACATGTTTTTAAATATCCTTGAGATGTCAATCTTATACGATTACAGCTATCACAGAACTTACCATGAATTGCACTTATAAGGCCAATACTTCCTTCATAGCCATCTATTTTATAATAGACGGCTGGTCCATTCCCATGAATGGTTGAATCTTCTTGTAATACATAATCCTTTTTTAATTGTTGTAAAAAATCTTGATGATTGATAGTTTCAAAGTTTTTCCCATAACCAATAGGCATCATTTCTATAAATCTAACATCAATCTTATTGTAATGAGCTAATTCAATAAGATTTTGATAATCAGTTTTTAAAACATCTATTCCATAACGCATGCCATATTCATGTAAATCAATCGATACAGCATTAATTTTAACAGGTATATCATAATTTGTTAAGATTTTTAATGATTGTAATACTTCATCTAATTTATCAAAACCTGTTAACTTCTGATACAATTCCCTATTTAAAGTATCAATACTCACATTAATACTATCAACACCTGCTGTAATTAAATCATCCATATAACGATCTAATAATACACCATTGGTTGTAATCGTTACTTGTTCAATGCCTTCTATGTTTTTTAACATTTTAATAAAATCACAGCATCCAAGTCTTACGAGTGGTTCACCACCAGTCACTTTAATCTTTTTAATGCCTAATTTTGCTCCAATAGATACAATATGAGCCATTTCTTCAAAAGTTAAAATATCACTCATCATTGTCTGTTTAATGCCTTGAGGCATACAGTATTGACATCTAAGATTACAGCGATCAGTAATAGATATACGCATATAATCAATTTCACGATTTAAACTATCCTTCATGATTTACCTTCTTATGGTTGATAAAAGTGCCACTTTTACCACCTGTTTTCTTTTCTAAATATATATTTCCTATTTCCATTGCTTTATCAACGGCTTTACACATATCATAAATGGTTAATAAAGCAATTTGTACACCTGTTAAAGCTTCCATTTCTACACCTGTTTGTGCATTTGTTTTTGCTAGACAGATAGCTTTTATTTCACAAAAATCGTCCACCATTTCAAAATCTATCGTAAGCTTAGTTAAAGGAATCATGTGACATAAAGGTATCAATTCTGATGTTTTTTTAGCTCCCATAATACCAGCTATTCGTGCAACTGATAAAACATCACCTTTTTTCATTTTACCTTCTTTAACTTTATCATAGCATTCCTGGCTTAAATAAATGCTGCCTTTAGCAAGTGCCGTTCTTTCCGTTACATTTTTATTGCTGACATCTACCATAATAGCATTGCCCTCATTATCAAAATGTGTAAAATCCATAACTACCCCTCTTTATCAATATATTTGAAAATAAGATTTTCAACCTCAATTGCTTGATTATAACGTCTTTGATGAGCTTGTCTAGCTTCATCACTATGACATTTATTTAAGCTTTGAGAAAATCTATCATTAATTGTCACTTTTTGTGTTCCTTGAATATATTTATCTGCTAAATAGACAACTTCACACTCTGTTGGTACATCATGAATAAGCTCTAAATCATGATGTTGTGAAATAATACCAGAGAGTAAAGGATATCCTTCTTTATTGACGATTTGTGCACCTGCTTCACTATGATTAGGTTTTACTCTTGCAATATCGTGCAGCAAACTACAACTTTTAATCAAATCTAAATTCAAATTTAACCCTGTTTCATTGAGTTGTAAAGCCATAAATAATGCTTCTTTACATACTGCAATGGAATGTTGAATAATATTTTCTGGTACTTGATAAAGATGTAATAAGCTTAAGCATGTATCAATACTTGGATAGGGTTCACTCATAATACCCATTTGTTCAACTTTCATCGTATCTATATTAATGATATTCATACATCCATAAGGCTGTCTTAAAGCTCTAGATGTATCAATATCTAATCCTTGTAGATAAGCTAAATAACAACAATTAATACCAGCATGAGCAACGACTATAATATTACCTGTTGTTTGTTGAATAAGATGATTGATAGCTTTTTGAAATCTAAGTAATGCTCTTTTTCTACCTTCACCATAAATCGGCTCACTTGTAAGTGTCTTTTTTATGGAAGATAATGGTTTATTTTCCCATTCGCCCATATATATTTCTCTTAAGTCTTCAACAACTTCAATGTTTTGATTGGATATAATTGCAGCTGTTTGCATGCATCGATCAAGTGGACTTGTATATATCGCTTCAATATCTTTATCTTTAAAATATTGATGTTCTCAAATAACTTGGGAAATCGATAGGCACTCAAAATTTATGGGGT
>JAJQGQ010000228.1 GCA_021200395.1 Erysipelotrichaceae bacterium | reverse complement strand
ATGTCATATCATATACTAATCTTCTAATAAAATCAAATATGTTTTATGATATTAATATATAATTTTTAATATATTTTATTTTAAAACATATTTTCATTGACATCCATTTTATATATTGTATAATAATTTTAGATAGACTATCAAATTCATTATACAGTTGCAAATGTATAATACAAATTTAAGAAGGATTGAAAATAAGTTGTTCGTTAGATGCAAAAATTAAAAAACTAATTGTCGTATTAGGTGTTATGGTTATGGTATTTACAAGCATTTCATCAGTTTCAGCAGTATATGCTTATCTTAAAGCCTCTAAAGTAACTATTTTAGGTACAATTTATCAAGTAAAATCAAGAGCCAATTATGATTATGATACGAATAAATGGACTTTTAATGGTGAAAGCATTAGTTACTATAGTGGTCTAGGTACTGCTGGATGTGGTTTCAATTCTAAAAGTACTACTACATCAACAGAATCTAATGGTACAGTTATGGTTGCCAAAAGAACTTTTGTTTGTTACGGTAAAAACTCTACTTCTACAACAAAAACTGGTACAACTATTATTACTTGAAAATTTAACAGAAGCGAAAAACAATATATTTCATAAATAGATGAGAAGGAGGAATAATCATGTTAGAGTTAAAGCATATAAATATTGCTTTTGGAGATCATATTGTTTTTGATGATGCTTTTTTCAAAGCATCTTCTGGAGAATTAACCGTATTATGTGGCAAAAGTGGAACTGGAAAATCAACACTTATTGATGCCTTGATATGTAAGCATCCATGCGAATATCACTATAATAATAATAATATGATTGATATGCAAAATAGCGATGATTATATTTATCAAAATGTCAGTATTGTCTATCAACAGCCTTGTTTTTTTGAAGAATTAACGATTGAAGAACATATCCATTTTATCATGGAATTATATGGAATTGATGATAATCAAGATTCTTTATTAAATATATTAAAGATCAGAGATTTATTACATAAGTTTCCTAAACAATTATCTGGTGGTGAACAAACACGTTGTTCGCTTTTCCTAGCCATTTTAAAGCAACCCAATATTCTTATATTAGATGAACCAACAGCTGCATTAGATAAAGATAATAAAGATAGTGTCATTGAATTCATCAAACAATACGCCCACCAGGGACATATCGTTATAGCCTCCTCCCATGATCAATATCTTATTGATCAAGCTGATATCTTATATACCATTGAAAATAGAAAATTAATTAAAGATATTAAATATGAAAATTCCATAACCAATAATATATCATCATATCATAAAAACAATCGAATATTTTTGAAATACATAAGTAAATCACTCATACATCAAAAACTTTATAAAAAGTTTTTGTATATCTTATTAAGCTTTTCTATCGCATTTCTCATGATTTCTTTCTCATTTAATAATTATCTTATTGCTTATACAAACTCTCAATTAGATAACTTATCTTCTAAGGAAATTATTGTTTCTAAGAATCCTTTTATTGATAATAGTTATTCATATAATGGCACTGAGATACCTATGACACTAGAAGATTATCAAACAATATCCAATATTGAAAATATTAAATCAATCAAAATCAATTGGCGTTTTGATCTAACAATTACTAAAAATTTTGATGTTGATGATATTGGGAATGAAAACAGTATTGATGAAAGTTCTATTTTAACTGGTTATGTGAATGATGAAATGATTTCATCATTTGACTGTGAAGGTTATAGTATGATGTTTTCTACATATTTAGATGATAAGGATTATTCATCCTATTTATTAGAATCTTTTAGTAATGATAGTAATGGTATTTATATCACTGAAGAGCTTTATAATAATCTTTTTACTGATAGTGATAATACATCAAAAGAATTGGAATTTATGTTACCAATACCTATTTATAATACAAGTGGTAGTGTGGAAGTGACCATTGAAAATGATGATGGTAGTACAGTGATTTCAGCTAATGAGATCAAATGTCATTATGTGACTGTGAAATTACCAATTAATGGGGTTATTAGTGGGACATCATTAGGTGTAGAGAATAGTTATGATGGTGGTATCTATGTGAGTCAAAGTCTTTTATTAGCGTATTATAATGATATTATTGATGATTATCCTGATTCAAGAACATTATATTGGATTACTTCTAAACCTTATGTAGGAAGCTATATTGATGAATATCCGAGTGATTATACTTTAACAGAAAATGATTATGTTGTGGAACAAAGTAAATGGACAACCGATAGTGCAACAGCATTGAGTGTTGAAGTAGAGAATCATTCACAATTAGAAGAGGTTGTAAGTAAATTAGAAGAATTGGGATATAACATAGAAAGTGAATATTTAGATACAAATGCTTATTTAAATATTGAAAATAATACTCAATCAACATTTACCACAGTTAGTCTTGTCATGTTTGTAGTAGTTTTTGCATTATATCTGTATATACAGTATATAAGTTATATCGAAGAAAAAAACACCCAAGCTTTTTTGAGTTCTTTAGGTATTGATAAGTCTAGTAAATCAATGTTCTTTATCAAAAAATATATCATTAATACTATAATTGTATGTTTATTAGCATTACTATTCTTCTTTATTGTGACATATGTTTTAAATATATTGGGTATTAGTTATATTGTGATAACTATCAATGTATGTATCGGTATCATAGGTCTTTCTCTATTGGTAGAATTACTGATTCCTATAATAATGAAAAAGGTGATAAAATGATAAGAGTCGATAATATTCATATTGCATATGATAAAGTTTTATTTGACCACGAAAGTATGAGTATTCCTTCATCTTGTATCACTCTTATTCAAGGTGAAAGTGGATCAGGAAAATCAGCCCTGTTGTATCGCTTAGGTTTACTTCAAAATGATTGTGATGTTTATATTGATAATGTACTCATCAATCATCCAAAACAAATCAATAATATAAGAAGAAATAGGATTGGTTTTGTATTTCAGAATAATGAAATTATTGATCATTTAGATGTGAAACAAAATCTTAAACATTATGCATTTATGGTGGGACGTGTTGCTAACAATGAAGAGTTATTAAAGATTTTAGAAATAGTTCAACTAGATGTACCACTCAATCAAAGTGTGAGTACCTTATCTTTAGGCCAAAAACAAAGATTGGCTATAGGCTGTGCTTTGATCAAAGAACCTGATATATTCATTTTAGATGAGCCAACAGCTTCATTGGATAAAGAAAATGAAATGATCATTTTTCAAATATGTATGAAGTTGGCTCATCAAATGCATAAAAGTGTCATCATATCCAGTCATAGTGAAACAGCTAGTACAATTGCTGATCGTATATATACAATAGAGAATCAACATTTAATACTTACCAAAGATCAATCAACAAAAGGTAATATGTTAATAAAACAACATACAAACATTTCTCCTCAATTTTATCAAACATATTGTCAGGATACTTTTAAAAAATATAAAGTCAAATATGACTTATTAACTATCATTATATTAAGTATTATTGTATTAAGTATCTTCTCTATGTGTTTTACCAATCAACTACTAGAAAACAATAAAACGCTTATCTACGACCAATATGATAAGCTCCTCTATGTCACAAAAAATAAAGAAACACGTTTTCCTTATAATAGTTATGATTTATATGACTATGGTACATTCGAATCTTATGAACATCCTTATATTAAAATAACACTAGCAGAAGATACCCGAGTCAATATTATTCCTTATTTTGATAGTCAAGATTTAACTAATAAGCTAGATTCCTATAATCATCTATCCCAATATGAAAATGGTATTTATTTAAGTCATGAAGCTTATGAATCTATAAGAATGAATTATCCTTCTATTGCTGATAATATGAGCTTAAACTTTGAAATATATGAAGATAGCCAAAGTGTTAATGTGACAATACTCGGTACATTAAAAAGTGGTATTTATGATACTTATAATAATAGTAGTTATTTTATTTATATGTATTATAAGGATATTGAAAAACTTTATGATGGTGATACTTATGTTGGATTTGTAGTAGAGTGTGATAGCTATGAGGATTTTAAAGAAAAGAAGGAATATTATGAAGATTTAAATTATACTGTGAATAGTGACGCTGTCAATGATGATGCTATAGATGAGATTGTTGATTATTATCATCATGTTGAATTAGGGTTAATTATAGGTTTAACAATCATTGGTGTTATTGCAGTACTTGTTATGAATGTTTATTTGTTTTTCCAAAGAAGAAGAGAATTAACTGTATTGTTGATTAATGGTTTTGGTATATTAGATTTTATAAAGTTATTAAGTGTAGAATATTTGAATGAAATTAAGTATGTTTTTCCTTTAAGTTTGATTTTAAATGTGTTGATTATAACAATGTATCAATCTAGTTATGTATTAATATTGTTAAATTGTATGGATATTATAATAATATTTCTTATAACAATGATCATATATGTTATATTAGTGAAACATATTGATATTGAAAAAATATTAAGAAGCTAAAAAGTGACTTTTGGTCACTTTTTTGTTAGAAATTCTATGGTTAGATTGATAACTTCATTAATATGGCTGAGATTATCATAATTATGAGTGGCATCCAAGATAGGATGAAATTCTGGATGATAGTATCCTTTAAGATATTTACTAGATATTTCATAAGGAACTGTTGTATCTTTGCTGCCATGAATAATCATAAGAGGATTTTTATAAGTATCAAGATCTTTATAGAAATCACGAGCAATAATATCTTCCACGAATTCATTAGATATTTCAAAACCATTATGATCATAAGTTGGAGCTTCATCAACATGTCCTTTAAGATATTCTAAAGCTTCACTTAAGTTAAGTGCTGGCGCCCATAGACACATCTTTTGAATATCATAAGGATATAGTTTTGCTAGTTCACTAGCGACTGCACCACCCATAGAATGTCCTAGTAAATAGATATCTGTGACTTGTGGAAGACCAGATACTTCTTTAAGTATTATTTTAGCAGATTCTAATTCATCTTTAAAAGTCATATCCTTAAATGATAAATCAGAATCTCCCGTTCCTAAAAAGTCTAATCTAACACTTCCTATACCGTGTTCTTCTAACATTCTAGAAATTGTTACATAGGCAAATTTTGTTCCTGTATGTAATCCTGTAAAACCATGAAATATCAAACATACAGGGTAGTTATCCTTATCGGGTTGATGAAAATAACCTCGCATAGTTCCTTTAGGAGTAGTTATTTCATAATACTTTTGCATAGAGCTCCTCCTTAATCTTTTGGGTAATAACTTTGTATCCATCATCATTAATATGTAATCCATCTACATAATATGATGATATAACATTTCCTTGTTTATCACATAATGCATCATAAACATTAATCATTTGTATATTATCATAAGGTATCACACGTTGATATTCTTGATATATCATTTGTAGAATATCATTGTTTCTTAATCCTTGTTTTGTTTCATAGTAGGTTTGGTTTTTAAGGCAAGGAATAGGACTTAATAAAACGATTTTACAATCAGATAAGTTATAATGAATGATTTCTACCATTTCCTTCACATTTAAAGCAATATCTCTAGGTGATGCCATGACAGTATTTCCTAAATCGTTTGTACCTATCATTATGATAACTTGACTAGGTTGATATTTTAAAACACCTTCATCAATAAAATGCAACAACATGCCACTCGTAATACCTCTAATACCTGTATTATATTTAACTTCAATTTCTTTAAAATACTTATCAATATCAAAAAACTCTGTTAAAGAATCACCAAAGAAAATAGTTCCACCACTTTCAATATATCTTTGATTTTTAATAATTTCCATCATACGCATTAAAACTGTTTCTCTTAATTGATAAAGATTCGTATCATATTTCATATTTTCTCGCATTTTATTCACCTTCTAATAATAATTGTGTAAGTTCTTGTATATTTTCCACAATATAATCACATTGATACGCTTCAAACTCTACTTTACTCCCATAACCATATAACACACCAATACAAGCTATATCATTAGCATGCGCACCTTCTATATCATGGTATCTATCTCCTATCATCATACAATCTCTATAATCTATATTTTCACTAGTTAAACAAAAACTAATAACATCTTTCTTATATTTTCTAGAACCATCCATCGTTGCTCCATAAACACCTTTAAAATAATGATCTAAATGGAAATGTTCTAATATTTTTATTGTATATTCATAAGGCTTAGAAGTACATATATATAAGTTTTTATGGTGATCAAGTAACATTTGTAACATATCCTCTACACCATCATAAACTTCATTTTCAAATAAACCAATCTCGCCAAAATACTCACGATACTTTTGAATAGCAATAGCTATCTCATCATCATTCATATCATAATATTCTTTGTATGATATATCTAAAGGTGGACCGATAAACTTTTTTAAATCATCTAAATGTTCTGCTTCTTTACCAAAATACTTTAAACTATAATTCACAGCACTACATATACCTAAAAAAGGATCTGTTAAAGTACCATCCAAATCAAATAATATATTATTCATGATTTTTCCTCCTTCTCCATTATAACATAAATCTAAAACAAAAGAACCAAGGTCCTTGGTTCTTTTAAAAGACATAATTTATAAGGGAGAGATACGAACTATTATTTTACACATCCAATATAAATCAAATTTGTGAATTTCATGTGAACATATTTATGATTATTTCATTATTTTTTTAAACTATTACGCATATGTTTAGCCACTGCATATTCACTATTTTTACCAATAATATGCTTTGCTGCTTTTTTGGCTATATCACTACCATCACTAGGTGCATATGAATGTTCAAACATCTCTAACATAACAACATCATTACCACCATCACCATACACAGCTACCTCATTTTCGCTAATATGAAGTTGTTTCATTAATATCTTTATCGCATTACCCTTATTAACACTACTATCAGTTATTTCAAAGAAATTGCTGGAAAATGGTGCATTGACTATATTATCGTGAGCATCAATATAAGCTTGTAATCTTTGAGCTTTATCATTATCATGAACATGAGCATTAATTTTTAATATATTATGTTTAAGGATATCTTTATCACTTTGATGAAATTTCCATTCTGATAAACCTAATGCATAATATATCTTTTTAGCAATCCTTTTTATTGGATGAGGATCATAGACATTCTTAAGGTGATTCAATGATGAGAACTTACAATATGTATAATTAGCATCGTTGAACTCTAAATCAACATCAGGAAATAATTCTAATATTTCTTTAACAGTTTCTTTATCCAAACCTTTTTCATATATGACATTTCTATCATTATCTAATATTCTCGCCCCATTCATACAAATATTATATATTTGACAATCTTTGAAAAAGCTTTTTTGTTGATAAGCTCGCATATGTCTTCCTGTTGCGACAACAAAGTATTTATTTTCATTATTAATCATATCTATTGTATCCAATAAGTATTTATCGGTTGTATGTAAGACATTTAAGAATGTACCATCCAAATCAGTAGCAAATAGTTTTATCATGATTTCACCTCGCATGTAGTATAGCATCTTCATAAAAAAATTGAAAGAGTTGCTTTGGGGGAGCAACTCTTTCTTAGGGATATATGATAGATTTGAGGGGAATCAATACTATCGTATTGTCTTTCGACATTGTTTAATATACCTTTGAATTATGTCTTCTTTATGAACTTTTACAAAATTCCTAATTATGTAAGCGAATTTAAAATCTATGATACTTTTGTGGTTTATACTTAATTTCATGACAATGACGACATCTTGGTTCATAATGATCAACAGCACCAACTAATACAATTTGATCATCATAAGATGCGGGTTCACCATCTACAATCCTTTGAGTACGTGTGGCTGGCGCACCACATTTAGCACAAACAGCTGTTAACTTTGTGACAAATTCTGCACGTGTTAAAAGTTGAGGCATAACACCAAAAGGTTCTCCTCTAAAATCTTCATCAAGTCCAGCTGCCATTACACGTAAGCCATGATCTGCTAAATATTCACAAACATCCACAATTTCTTCATCAAAAAATTGCACTTCATCGATTGCTACAACCTGAGTATCATCTTGAACATGATCTAATATTTCAGCAGCCTTTTCAATCACAATACAAGGTACATGCATGCCTGCATGAGAAACAATCTCGGTATCAGAATAACGATCATCAATCTTAGGTTTAAATACGATAATATTCTTTTTAGCAAAAGATAATACATTAATACGACGAATCAATTCTTCTGTTTTACCTGCAAACATGCAACCACTAATAACTTCTAGCCATCCTTCTCTATATTGATTATACATTTCCCTACCTCCAAACAATACTTTACATATTATATATGAAAGTTATCTATTATTCAAAAACTTTATCAAAAATTGATTATATTGTACATATAAGATTCATATTTCATTTTTATAATAGCTTTCAGGTGATGAAAAATGAAAAATTGGTTTAGAAATTTTATGAGTGGTAGATATGGTATTGATAATTTTGGTAATTTCTTATTTGTTGTTTATTTAATATTAGCTGTATTATCATTATTTATTCCTTATATTTATATATTGATGTATGTAGTCATTATTTATGAATTATTTCGTGTATTTTCAAGAAATACTTATCAAAGACAATCTGAAAATAATTGGTATCTTGCAAGAACATCAGGTATAAGAAAATGGGGTCACAGACAAATGAACAAATGGAAATATCGTAAAACCCATAAATATCTTAAATGTCCTTATTGTCATCAATATTTAAGAGTTCCTAAAGGAAAAGGAGCTATTACTATTACATGTCCTAAATGCCACCAATCATTTGATAGACGTACTTAATATGAGAAATAATATTTCTCATATTTTATTGTCTATACTATTATTCTTTGATATAATATATGCACGCCCATGTAGTATAATGGCAATACAGCTGAATGGTAATCAGCAGCAGCAAGTTCGATTCTTGCCTTGGGCATTAGTAGGATAAAGACATTATTTGTCTTTATCCTCTACTTTTAACATACGATAACCAATACCAACGTGAGTTTGAATGTATTTATTAGATGCATTCTTTTCAATTTTCTTTCTTAATGTTGTCATAAACACTCTTAATGTAGCTACTTCATTATCATAACCCACACCCCATATTTCATGAATAATATAGGTATGTGTTAATACTTTACCAACATTTTTCGCAAGCAAACATAATAATTTATATTCAATAGGAGTTAAATGTAATTCTTCATCATGAAGATAAACACATCCTAAATTATAATCAATCTTTAAATCACCATTAATAAATATAGAACTTTCTTTTTCTGATAAACCTCTAATATAATTCAATCTTCTTAATGTTACCCTTAAACGTGCTAATAGTTCTTCTACTGAAAAAGGTTTGGTAAGATAATCATCTGCTCCTGCATCTAAGGCTTCTATTTTATCATCATCTTCACTTCTTGCACTAATGACAATAATAGGCATATTAGACCAAGATCTTATCTTTTTAATAATTTCTATACCGTCCATATCTGGTAAACCCAAATCCAATAAAATAATATCGGGATTATGCGATGAAGCTTCTAATAAGGCACTGGCACCATTTTGTGCTAATAAGTATTTATAGTCATGGGTAGATAAAGTTGTCGATATCAAATTTCTAACAGCTCTATCATCTTCAACTATAAGTATAGTTGGTTTATTCTTCATATAATGTAACCTCCTTTGTAGGTAGTGTAAATCTAAATATAGAGCCATGAGGAACATTATCTAAAACAGTAATCGTACCATGATGTGATTCAATAATAGACTTACATAAAGCTAATCCTAAACCTAAACTTCTGTGGCTATCAGCCACTTTTTGATTACCTGTATAAAACATATCAAAGATATGTGGTTTGTGAACATCGGGAATTCCCATACCATTATCCATCACATCAACTATAACATATTGATTCTGAGGTGTAACCTTAACTTCAATAATAGAATCTTTAGGTGTATATTTAATGGCGTTATCTAATAAATTAAAAATAACTTGAATAATCAATCTCGCATCTGCTTCTACTAATATAATATCATCTAATGGTTCATAAACAATATGATGTTCAAATGTTTTTCTTTGGGTATGATCAATAGCTTCTTGAATTAATTCATCAATAACTTCAGTATTTAAATTTAATTTCATAGTACCATTTTCTATTCTTGATACTGATAATAAATTTTCAACTAAACCATTTAGCCACAAAGCATCATTATACATATCCGTATATAATTGTTTCTTTTGTGATTCATCTAAGTTTTCTTCTTGTGTCAATAACATGCCTGCATTACCAGATATAGAAGTAAGCGGTGTTCTTAGATCATGGGATATTGATCTTAATAAGTTTGCATGAGATTGTTCATTTTGAGCACGTAAGTCAGCTTTGGCTTTTTCTTTATTAGCATAGTCGATTTCAAAAGCTAAACCTGTTTCACCTAATAATGATAATAATATACTATAATCAAATGAATCTAAAGGTTCATTTAATATTCTTATACCTACAACGCCATATGTTTTATTATTACTAGAAATAGGTAAATATAGACATTTAGCATTATTAAAGGTTTCAGTAGTCGCACCTGCTTGTTTATGATTACGATAAACCCATTCAACCACTTTCATTTCTTCATCATTCATAAAATCACAAGAATTGTCTTCTAACATACATATCACTGGTTCATCTATTTTATCATTAATAATAGGATATAGGATAATATCTTTTTTTAATAATCTTGATAATTGATGATTAATAACATTAATAATACCTTCAATATTATTTTCTTGTTGGAGAAGTTGATTTGTTTCTAACATAATCTTGGTACGATAAGCCGTTTGTGCTGAATTCTTCGCATTCTGATTGACTCTAACAGTTAAAGTACTGGTTATATAAGCTGCTATAAACATAATGATAAAAGTCATTGGATAACCTGAACCATAAGCTGCTAAAGAAAATCGTGGAGTAGTAAAAAAGAAATTAAATACAAAAACACTTGCGATAGAAATCACTAAACTATAGATTCTAGCACTTGTAAGCATGGCGGTTAATAATACACCTAATAGATAAACTGTAATAATATTAGCTTCACTAAAACCTAAATAATGAAATAAATAACCTATAAGTGTGACTTCTACTAAAATAAGAATACTTTTAATCGTATCTGATATAGTGATACTTTGTGATTCATGTTTGATAGGTTTATAGGTACTATAACCATGAACAGGAATGATATAAATATCTAAATCTGGAGTCATTTGAATCAATTGCTCGACAAGATTTGTTTTAAATGGTGACCATATTTTATCTTGTCTACTATGGCCTAATACAATTTTTGTGATATGAAATTTATTTGCAAATTCTGATATTTGATAAGCAATATCATCCCCTTTAACAGTTTCAATATGAGCTGTAAATTCTCTGGCAAGATCCATATTATCTTTTAACATCTGTCTTGCTTCATCTGATAAAGATTGACTCGTTTCCACATACAATGCTGTTAAATGTGCATTGAGAGCTTGTGCCATATATGCTGCATTTCTTATAACTTTAGAATTTGTAGGAGATGCACTTAAACATACTAAAATATGTTCATCTGTTAATATAGGATTATAGTTTTGTTTCATCTCTAAACGATTCATGCATCGTTTCATTGCTAACTGTCTTAATTGATTAAGTTGATCTAAACGATACATATTCATCATATCCTGAGGAGATTTATCAACGAATTCTACTTCATCAGCCCTGTCAAAAATATAATCAGGTATACGTTTGACAGGTTTCTCTAGTATTTCTTCAATAATATCATTAAGTCCCTCTATATTTTCAACTAATAAACAACTATAAACATGAATACCAGCATCTAATAACTCTAAAATATCCTGATATCTTTTTTTATGTCTAGAAGTAGATGAATTATCACCAATCATATCCTCTATGACTATTAAATCTGGATTCCTCTTTAAAACCTCATCCACATCAAAAGTATGAAAATCATTCATATAATCTAATGGATATTCGTTCACATCATTAGATAATTCCCCTATCAAAACATCAAACCCTTGTAGTTTCATCTCATAGGATGATTTGAGCATAGTTAAAGTCATATCTTTATGATAAGTATAGCTAAAAAATATTTTTAATTGTCCCTTCATTAAACGTTGTGCCATACTCTCATCCCCTCTACTTGATATATTATTATACCATGAATTTTATTAATCTCATATAAATAAAAATCTTATCGTATTAAGAAAACATTAAGATTTTTTTCTTAATGTTTTCTTAATATCTTTTTATGTTTCAC
>JAJQGQ010000305.1:11771-12466 GCA_021200395.1 Erysipelotrichaceae bacterium | reverse complement strand
TTGATTCTTCTATAGTTTCATCTGTTGATTCTTCAGAAGTTTCATTAGATGATTCATTACTATTATTTATTTGATTAAGAATACCTTTTCCAATCGCTTGTCCTAAAGCTGATAGTTTTTCATCGTCACCTAAATAATCATAATCCGTTTGAATATAACCTAATTCAATTAATATAGCTGGAACTGTATTATTCGCTATAACGATAATCCCACTACCATCAACAATACCTAAATCATCTGTATAACTTAATGTATCCATTTGATTTAAAATAGCTTGTGCTAAGCTTTCACTTTCTTGTCCTGATGCATAGATTTCATAACCTGAAATAGAATCTTCCCCATCATAGTTATTGACATGAATAGAAATAAAATAATCAGCAGCATATGTTTCACTCATTTGATAACGTACTGCTAAATCGGAATCTTCTTCAGTTTCAATATTTGTATCACCATCACGTGTCATAATAACTTCTATATTATTTGCTTCTAAATAAGATGATACAGCTTGTGCAGCTTTTAGATTTATTTGTGATTCATATAAATCCAGACTTTCAATAGCATATCCTGTGTCATCTCCACCATGTCCTGGGTCAATGATAACAGTCGCTATTGTTTCTTCATTGTTTTCTGCATTGGAATCTTCAGATAAATCTTCAGTTGTTTCATTGGTTATTTCAATTCCTTCTTCTTTATTT
>JAJQGQ010000305.1:0-11761 GCA_021200395.1 Erysipelotrichaceae bacterium | reverse complement strand
AAACACGCCCCAATTTTTCATTAATTTTTTTATCAATTGTATACTTAATATAAAAATTAAGTGTTTTAATTGGTTATTCCAATCACTCATTATTAATTAATATAATATTAATTAATATTTTTCCACTAGTGATAATGCCAAATATTAAAGCTACTAATACAACCAATACAATAATAATTCTATCAAATCTTATTTTTCTACGTTTTCCTCTCATCAAATATCACCCAAAAGAAATAATATCATGTTTTTCTAAATAAGAAAAGCCTAGAGATGATTCTCTAGGCACCATTTTTTACATGAATTCTTGTGATAGCCTTCTTTAAAGCAATTTCTGCTCTCAATATATCAATATCTCCTTTTAATGAGAGACGTTTTTCCGCACGTTGTTTAGCTTCTTCAGCTCTACGTAAATCTATTTCTTCAGGTGATTCAATAGCATTCGCAATGATTGTTGTTTCATCCTCACCAACATAAACGAATCCACCTGCTATCGCAAAATGATATCTTTCATTATCCTTAACATAATTAAGTTCTGATATATCAATAGCACTTGCCAATGGAAGATGACCAGCTAAAATTCCAATTTGTCCAGATGTTGTTCTAATGTTAAGCAATTCGATTTCTGTTTGTTGATAGATCCCTTTAGGTGTCACTATCTTAAGTTTAAATTTCTTCATTTTCTAACATCTTAGCCTTTTCAACTGCTTCTTCAATAGATCCAACATTAAGGAAAGCTTGTTCTGGTAAATGATCCCATTTACCTTCAAGGATTTCTTTAAATCCTTTGATTGTATCTTCTACTTTAACATATTTACCTTCAAGACCAGTAAATTGACTTGCAACTGAGAATGGTTGAGATAAATAGTTACGGACACGTCTAGCACGAGCTACAGTGACCTTATCTTCTTCACTTAATTCATCCATACCTAAGATAGCAATAATATCTTGTAATTCCTGGAATCTTTGTAAGATTTGTTGGACACCATGAGCCACTTCATAATGTTCTTGACCAACAACCAAAGGATCAAGAGCTCTTGATGAAGAGCTTAATGGATCAACGGCTGGATAAATACCTAAGGCAGCGATTGAACGATCCAATACGACCTTAGCATCCAAATGGGCAAATGTTGTTGCTGGAGCAGGGTCAGTTAAGTCATCGGCTGGTACATATACAGCTTGTACTGATGTAATAGAACCTTTCTTAGTAGAAGTAATTCTTTCCTGTAATTGTCCCATTTCGGTTGCTAAAGTTGGTTGATAACCAGCTTGTGATGGTGAACGTCCTAACAAGGCAGATACTTCAGAACCAGCTTGAGTAAAACGGAAGATGTTATCAATAAATAATAAGACATCCTGATTTTGTTCATCTCTGAAATATTCAGCCATGGTTAAGCCTGTTAAACCAACTCTTAAACGAGATCCTGGTGGTTCATTCATTTGTCCAAAGACAAGTGTTGTTTTGCTTAAAACGCCACTTTCCTTCATTTCATAATATAAATCATTACCTTCTCTTGAACGTTCTCCAACGCCTGCAAATACTGAAATACCACCATGTTGAGTTGCAATGTTATTGATTAATTCCTGAATTAATACGGTTTTACCGACACCGGCACCACCGAATAATCCAATTTTACCACCCTTAACATATGGACAAATCAAATCGATGACTTTAATTCCTGTTTCAAGGATTTCTGTTTCCGTTCTTTGTTCAGAATATGTTGGAGCACTTCTATGAATAGGCATTCTTTTCATAGATTCATCCATTGGTTCAAAGCCATCAATTGGTTCACCTAAGACATTGAACATTCTACCTAATGTTTCTTCGCCAACTGGTACTTCAATTGGATTTCCTGTATCTAAGGCATCTAACCCTCTAACCAAACCATCTGTAGGTCCCATTGCAACACATCTGACAACATCATCACCAACGTGTTGAGCGACTTCAACAACCAATTTTGTCCCTTGGTTATCAATTTCAATTGCGTTATTTAAAGCAGGTAAATTTTCTGCATTAAACGCAATATCTACAACTGGTCCAATGGCACGAACAATTTTTCCTATATTCGCCATAATACACCTCCTAAACTATACACTAGCGCCAGCCACAATTTCATTGATTTCATTTGTGATTTGGGCTTGTCTTGCTTGATTATATTCTAATAATAAATCATCAATAATATTTTCTGCATTATCAGTTGCATTCTCCATAGAAATTCTTCTAGCTGCATTTTCACTTGTTACAGATTCTACTAAATATCCATAAACAACTGATTGTAGATACATTGGAATCAAATGATCCAATACTTCTGCAGGACTTGGTTCAAAGATAGTATACTTATTAGTTACTTCAATATCTTTGAATTCATTAATATCTACAGGAAGTAATGTTTGGATATGTGGTGTAAATGTCATATTGTTGACAAATTCTGTATAAAGAATTTTGATCTTTGAGATTTCTTTGGCTTTATACATATTTGTTAGTTCACCAACTAAAGTTGTGATATCTTTAAAATCCAATGTAGAGTTTAATGAAAGATAATTATCGTTATAAGGGACACCTGTATGACTTAAATGAGCAGCACCTTTAGTACCAATCATATAAATCAAATCATCACTTGTAACTATACTATCCATTAACTTATTGACATTAGCATTATAACCACCACATAAACCTAAACTAGATGAAATAATAATATAAACAACTTTGCCTTCTTTATTTTCTTTAAGATAAGCATTATCTATTCCTTTATTACTTGCTAGTATCTGGGCAACAGTACTAGTAACCATTGTATAATAAGGTTTTAATTCATCTAATTGGTTTCTTGTTTTTCTAAGTTTTGATGTTGCAACCAATTGCATAGCTTTTGTCATTTTTTTAGTTGATTCAACAGACTTAATACGTCTCTTGATTGCTTGCATCTGTGTTGCCATAACTAATCATCCTTATTCACTTTTAAGAATTTTTCAACAAAAGCTTTACATATTTCTTTTAATCTACTAATTAAATCATCGCTTAATTCTTTTTTATCATTAATTTCATCTAAGACTTCTGGATGATTTAATTCAACTTCTTCATATAATTCCTTTACAAAAGCAGATACTTTATTCACAGGGATTGTCTTTGTAAAGCCATATTTTAAGGCAAACAATGAAATAACTTGTTCACCTACAGATCTAGGTGAATATTGTGCTTGTTTTAAAACTTCTTTAACTTTTTCACCATGATCCAAAGTAGCCTTTGTAGAAGCTTCCAAATCACTACCAAATTGGGCAAATGATAGCATTTCTTCATATTGAGCTAAATCTAGCTTTAATGAACTAGACACTTGCTTCATGGCTTTAATCTGTGCTGAAGAACCAACACGTGAAACTGATAAACCAGTATCAATAGCTGGTCTAAAACCAGAGTTAAATAAATCTAATTGTAAGAAGATTTGTCCATCTGTAATAGAAATAATATTTGTAGGAATATAAGCTGAAATATCACCAGCTTGCGTTTCTACAATAGGAAGTGCTGTAATAGAACCTCCACCATTTTCATCATTCAAACGGCATGCTCTTTCCAATAATCTTGAGTGTAGATAGAAAACATCACCTGGATAAGCTTCTCTTCCTGGTGGTCTCTTTAATAATAAAGACACCGTACGATAAGCTACGGCATGTTTTGATAAATCATCATAAACAATCAAAACATCCTTACCTTGTTCCAACCATTCTTCACCCATTGCACAACCAGCATATGGAGCAATATATTGAATTGGTGCTAATTCGCTTGCTCCAGCTGAAACTACAACAGTATAATCCATTGCACCACCTTGTCTTAATTTTTCAACAATTTGAGCAACTGTAGAATTCTTTTGACCAATCGCAACATAGATACAATACATATTTTGACCCTTTTGATTCAAAATTGTATCAATCGCAATAGCTGTCTTCCCTGTTTGTCTATCACCAATAATCAACTCACGTTGACCTCTACCAATTGGAATAATCGCATCAATTGATGTAATACCTGTTTGTACTGGTTGATCAACTGATTTTCTCGTCATAACCCCACTAGCAACTCTTTCAATTGGTCTTGTATTTGTATAACTAATTTCACCTTGTCCATCAATAGGTTGTCCTAAGGCATTCACAACTCTACCAAGCAAGCCATCACCAACTGGTACCTCAATAATTCTACCAGTACGTTTCACTTCGTCGCCTTCCTTGATAGCATCTGCACTACCTAATAATACAGCCCCAACACTATCTTCTTCAAGGTTCATAACCATTCCATAAATATCATTAGGAAATAGTAACAATTCACCTAACATTGCATTATCTAAGCCATGAATAACACTTACACCATCACCAACAGTAATAACTGTACCCACATCTTTAGATTCTATCTTATCTTGATAATGCTTAATTTGTTCCTTAATAATTGCACTTATTTCATCAGGTCTTAAATCCACACTATCACCTACCTTCTTAATAACTCTTTCTTTAATGATCCTAATTTGTATGAAAGTGAATCATCATAAATATGATTATCAATCTCTACTCTAACACCACCGATTAAAGATTCATCAATAATCACATTTAATTGTACTTTCGCATTGATCTTTTGACCTATTGCTGTCTCAATCTTTTGAACTTCTGCATCTGATAATTCATAGGCACTATAAACTTTACCCACTTTAATACCAAAATAATCATTACACAAAGATTGAAATTCATCGCAAATTCCCATAATAGCATTAATTCTTCTTTTCTTAATCAATAATAATAAGAAATTATAAACATAGTCACTTACCTGTCCTAAAAAACTTTGATCAATAACCTCTTTTTTAGTCTCCAAAGGCAGCGCTACATGTCCAAAGAATTTAACAATAGATTCATCTGCAAAAACAGATTGAACTTTGATCATATCCTTTTGATATTCTTCAACTTTATTTTCTTCCTTAGCAAGTTCAAACAATGATAATGCATAACGTGTATAAACTGTATCCATTAGTTCACAACCTTATCCACAAATTCTTCAACAAATTGTTGATTTTCTGTTGTATTCATATCTTTTTGCATAACTTTAGTAGCTACTTCAATAGCTATATCAACAATCTCTTGACGCATTTCATCCATTGCTAAAAGTTTTTGTGCTTCAATTTCTTTATCTGCTAAAGCAATCTTATTTTGAGCTTCAATTCTGGCTTCTTCAAGAATTTGATTTTTAGCTTTATTCGCATCATCTTTTGCTCTATCAATAATATCACGATATTCTTTAGCTGATTCCTTAGCTTGAATTTCACTTTCTTCAACAAAGACTTTAGCTTGTTCATTCATATTTTTAGCTTCATTGATTTGATTTTCAATATAATCTGCTCTTTTCGCAAAATATTCTTGAACTGGAGTCCACAAAAATCTTCTGAAAATAATTAGTAAAATACCAGTTGATATCAATTGGATAATTAATGTTGTCATATTAGGGAATAGTTTAGACGCTATATCTATATCCATACTTATTCCTCCTATCTTTATTTATTAATATACGAATAATAAAATAAGTGACACTAATAAACCATAGATAGATACTGTTTCAGATAAGGCAATACCTAAAATCATCATTGTACGAATTTTACCTTCAGCTTCAGGATTTCTTCCTACTGCTTCAACAGCCTTACTAGCCGCAATACCTTCACCAATACCTGTACCTAAACCTGCACATACTGCAATACCAGCTGCAATTGCAATTAATCCTACATCTGTCATTTTTTTATCCTCCTAATTTTTAATTTTCTAAATATCTTTAACTAGTTATCTGCTTCAACTGCAATTAATATACTAGATAAAGTGACAAAAACCAACGTTTGAATGAACCCTGCAAAAATATCAAAATAACAATGCAATGCAGGGGCAATAATAGGTCCGAATACATTTACAGGGAACAAAAAGCTTGAAAGCCAACCTGTAAATGAATATACGAGTGACATCAAAATAGTACCACTTAAAATATTACCAAATAAACGCATTGATAATGAAATCAATGGAGAAATTGTACTTAGTATATTTGTAGGTGGTAAAAGCATATCCTTTATGTAAGAAAATCCACCTTTAGTCTTGATTGAATTCCACTGTATGAGTGCAAATGTTATCAATGTAATAGCTAGTGTAATAGAATAGTTAGATGTAGGTGCATCAAAACCAATCAAACCACTTAAATTAGCACATATTAAATAAACAAACATCATACAAAAATAAGGATAATAATTTTTCTCAAATTGTTCAGGCATAATAGACTTCATATAATTATACCCTACTTCGACCCCTGTTTCTACAAGCAATACAATACCTTTAGGTTTAGCAATTGGATCTGCTTTTTTTACTTGATTACCTGCATAGATAAATAATATTCCTAAAGCAACCATAATAATCAAAGAAAAGACCAATTCAACCTGAAGTGTAATATGTACAGTTTGAATCAACGGTGCATTGATCATTCACTTCACCTCCTTTTAAACCCTTCTACATAAATTGTTAATTTGGTGACTAAATATCCCACTAAAACACCTATAAGATGAAAATATACTGTTTTAATTGCTAATATAAATCCTCCAGCATATAAACCCAACTTTAGCAATAAGATTATCACCACGATTAATGGTGCCCATCTTTCTAAAGCTAATATTGTATCTGTCATCTTAATATTGAGATAAAAGACCAAACAATTAATGACATAGCCTAGAATAAATCCTAAGATAAATGAAATATCCTTTAGAAATAATCCTATTATTCCAAATAAGAGACAGCCAAAGGCTAATAAATAAATTGAATTTTTATAAATATCTTTTTCATTCATTTTCTTACTCCTTATTGAAATATGAGTCATTATACCAAAGTATTCCCAATATTTCCAATAATCTTATCATAAGATATATTCTGTTTGTTATCTTATCATGAACTTAACAAAAAATATAGCAATTTTGTGAATATTTGAACAAAAAATTAACTTAGTTCATTTCACAAAAGAAAAACTGGCTAAGGATTAGATATTTCTAGTGCCTTACCCAGTTAACCACATGTTCGTTCTTGAACACACGCATTGTATCAAATATTCCCTAATTGTCAAGATGATTTTAAGAAAAAGGAATGCAAAATATGTCCCTACAACAGCCAAACACATTGTGATGACAAATACAACAAATATAGCATAATCACAAATAAGGCCAACCAAATGAAATCCTAAAGCATAATCAATAGTATTCCAAATTCTTATCTTACCATATTGATAATATTGATAATGTGAAACAGTTGCTATCTTTTCCATTTCCGAATTAATTGAGCAACTAAAGATGAAAAAAGCTGCTAATACATCTAATGACACATTAGTAGCACTATAACTTTTTTGTTACTACAATTATATTTTTCAAATGATATTTTCAATGCTATAATGTTGAAGAGGTGATTAGATGCTTATTAGAGAGAAATTAGAAAATGGTGATTTTTCAAATAGCGAAAGAGTGATTGTTGATTATATTTTAGATAATAAAATGAAAATTAAAGATATGACAATTAAAGAAATTGCGAATGCTACTTATACATCACCATCTACATTAATAAGAATAGCCCATAAAATGAAATACAATGGTTGGAATGATTTAAAGGAAGCTTATTTGAAGGAAGAAGAATATTTAGAAACTCATTTTAGTCATATTAATGCTAATTTTCCTTTTGAAAATAACGATACAATTATGTCTATTGCTTCTAAATTAGCAACCCTAAAAAAAGAATCAATTGATGATACGTTATCTTTACTTCTTCATGATGATTTACAAAAAGCGGTACAAACGATGAGAAAAGCCTCTTCAATTTATCTTTTTGCAGTGAGTAATAATGGCTTGATTACCCAAGAGTTTGTGCATAATATGACAAGGATTGGTAAGGATGTGAAGTCTTGTACATTACAAGGTGAGTATGTTTATACAGCTGCTTTAGTTCCTAAAGGAGCTTGTGCAATTATTGTTTCTTATAGTGGAGAAACACCTATATTGGTGAATGTGATAAAGACTTTGAAGAATAAAGGTATTCCTATTATTGGGATTACGAATATTGGCGATAATACGTTATCTAAGAATGCGGATGTGGTATTAAAGATTTGTACAAGAGAAAGATTGTATTCAAAGATCGCAACGTTTTCTACAGATGTATCTATTGAATATATATTAGATTTACTTTATTCATGTGTTTTTGCATTAGATTATGATAAGAATTTAGACAAAAAGATTGCTATATCAAAAATGATTGAGAAAGGACGCTTCTCAACCATTGAATATGTGAAAGAAGAAGATTTTTAGAAGTTAAAATGATCAGGGTCTGGCCCTGTTCTTTTATTTTGGTTTAAATGATTCATGATGTTCATTTCTTCTTCATTTAGTTCAAAATCAAAAATATTTATGTTCTCTATTATTCTTTCTTTATGGATAGATTTTGGCAAGACAATGATGTGTCTTTGGAGTAACCAGCGAAGTATAACTTGAGCTGATGATTTGTGGTATTTGTTGGCTATGTCTAGTATTTCTGGGATTTGGAGACATTGACCACTTCCTAGTGGTGACCATGCTTCTAAGCGTATTTTATTTTCATGACAATAGGTTATTGTTTCTTCATCCTGCATTCTTGGATTGATTTCAATTTGATTGACACTAGGTATTTTATGGACTTTAGATAATAAGTCTTGGAGATGTGATTTTCTAAAGTTTGATACACCAATACTTTTAATATAACCTTCTTCTTTTAACTTCTCCATTTCTAAATATGCCTCAACATAGCCATCAACAGGCCAATGAATGAGATACAAATCAACGTAATCCAAACCTAATTTCTTTAAACTTGTCATAAAAGCTTCTCTTGTATTTCCTTTTCTAATATCATCATTCCATAGTTTTGTCGTAATAAACAATTCACTTCTATCAATTCCACTTTCTCTAATCGCTTCTCCTACAGCTTCTTCATTACCATAACATGCTGCACTGTCAATATGACGATAACCCGCATCGAAGGCATCTAATACAGCTTGTTTAGTGTCTTTACCGCTTTTCCAAACACCTAATGCAATAATAGGCATTTGGGTTGTACAACATAATTTAACTTTTGTTTCTTTATTCATATTGTCCTCCTAACTTTCTTTTTATGAATCCTCTAAAATATGTATAATTAGTGATAGTTGTGATGAAATCTGAAATTGGTTCAGCTAATACGACTGCCAGCATTTGCCATGGCAATAGATGGGGTAATATAAATATTAAAGGAATGAGTAATATAATCTTACGATAGAAGGCAAAGAAGAATGATTTCTTACCTTCACCTAAAGAATTATAGGTTTGTTGACATGTTGAATTAATACCCATAATACAACCACCAAATATATAGACACGAAGCATTTGACAGGCTATTGCCATGAGTGTGCTATCACTCGTAAATATACCCACAAATAATTGAGGAAATAATTCCATTAAAAAAACCGCAATCATACTATAAGAACAAGTTACTTTTAATGCCAATGAGATGGTTTCTTTGACTCTTGAATAGCTTTTAGCACCATAATTATAGCTAATAATAGGCTGACTGCCTTGTGCTACACCTTCTATTGGCATTAAAACAAACTGAAACATCGATGACATAATCGTCATAGAACTAACTGCTAAATTACCACCGTAGAGTAGTAATTGTTGATTAAAACAAATTGTTAATAACCCTTCAGTGGATGACATAAAGAATGGTGATAAACCTAAAGATATAATTTGTTTTAATATTCTTAGATTAGGTTTTAAATAAGCTTTTCTTATATGCAATATTGATCTCTTACCAAACATAAAACTTAATACCAATATACAGGAAATCCCTTGAGCTATCACTGTCGCAAGTGCTGCTCCTTTAACACCCAAGCCTAGTACATTAATAAAAATCGGATCCA
This sequence comes from Erysipelotrichaceae bacterium, assembly GCA_021200395.1. Lineage (GTDB taxonomy): Bacteria > Bacillota_I > Bacilli_A > Erysipelotrichales > Coprobacillaceae > JAJQDJ01. The sequence goes on along the minus strand of JAJQGQ010000305.1, from coordinate 1,809 downwards.
AGATAATATTAAGAATTGCTCCTATCATGACATTACGCATTGTAAAGCTAGTAAACCCTTGTGCATTGATGAAATAATTTAATCCTATAGTCAATTGTATAAATATAGTACCCATAGAATAAATGGTAATATAATCTCTAGCATATCCTATTGTTTCATCACTTGCTCCAAATAAATATAATATAGGATCTTTAAACAAAGCTACAACTAGCGTAATCGTTAATGAACAAATCACCAATGAAATAAAACTATTCGATAATATTCTATCAGCCTCTTCCTTGTTATTCTCACCTAAACGAATAGAACTCAATGGAGAACCACCTCTACCAAACAAACCATTAAAGGCATTAATAATAGTTGTTAAGGGGACACACAATCCAATAGCAGCCATAGCCATAGCCCCATTATCAAGTCTACCAATATACATACGATCAACCAAATTATAAATAAGTGTCACTATTTGTCCGCATATAGCTGGTAATGCTAAAGAATATAATAATTTTGATATCTTCTCATGTGCTAATCTTTCTTCCATATTTCAACCTTCCTTTCTGTAAAAATGAACAATGACCAATAATCAATATTCCTAATATCACACTGATAAGTAATACAATATATAAAATTTGATAAGAATAACTATCTATGATATATCCACCAATATTTTGAAATAGCATAGATGAAGTACTATTCACCATAGATACAATAGATAAAGCCGTTATCTGATGATAAGCATCGATGATAGTTGCGATAATTTTCATATTCAAAATGATAAATAACATTGTTGTAGCTGCTTTTGTAGTGATAGTGATGATTATTTGAACTGAGTGGATAGGTATAAAAGCATAGGTTGTAAATTGGATAATCAATAATATAAATTCTATAAATAATAATTGTTGATTATCAAAATGGACCATTAATTTATCGGCGAAGAATATAACTGGTAACTCCATTAATGTGGTATAAAATATAACAGTTGAAATGGTATCAACAGATATCCCATTAAATTCTAAATAAGATGGTAAATAAGTACTATTAATATTTGTACAACCATAAAAAATTGCTATAACGATAAGATATGTTATAAAATCTTTATGCCATATTCCTTGGTTATCATTTGATTGTTGCATGTTGCTTTGTGTTTTCACATCTTTAGTCAATAACATACCAACAATACTGATAATCAATCCAGAGCTATAAAGAACAAACATATATTCGGGTTTAATATAATTATAAATATAGCCACTCGCCTTAAAACCAATTGCATATCCTATAGAGCCCCATATTCTTATCTTTCCATAGGAATGCGCTGACAGTGTAGCAAATCTTTCAATGACTATTTTTGCACTATTAAACAATCCTAAAGCTACACTATAATATAATGCAATGGTATATATGTTATCCGCAAAGACAAACAATGTACCCGACAACGCTGATATAATCAACACAAAAGTATTAACAATACGTTCATTAAAACGATCACTAAAGTAACCTACAATAGGTTGAAAAACAACTGAGGCTACTAATCCCATCGATACGACAAAGCTCACTTGAGTAGCACTATATCCTTTATTCATCAAATAAACTGATAACAATCCTGACAAAAAAGAAAGAGCCATATAAAAACATAAATACATCAAAAAATAACTCATAAAGCTTCCTTTTAATTTGTTCACTATCATCACCTCAACAACAAATTATCACAATTCATTTTTAAACAAAATAAAACGTCATTGTTTTCAAATGACGTTTACATTTATTTTTATTTTCAACAGATATTTTCAAAATAGAATTTTAATCTAGCCTTCATAC
>JAJQGQ010000075.1 GCA_021200395.1 Erysipelotrichaceae bacterium | reverse complement strand
GAACTCTAGATAAAACATATGCATCCAATAAATAATCTATAACACTAATTTTCTTATATAGGTCAAACAAAAAGAATATAGGTGAATATTTATTATAAAAATCATTAAATTTTATACCATCTACTATAGATTTTTTCACAAAAAAGATTGAAATTGTTAGAGGAAATGGTAAAAATTTTTCCGATAAAATATACTCCATAGTTCGCATATGTTTTTTTAAATGTATTTTTTCTTCTTTTTCAATGGTAGTAAGTCTTGTACATACAACTAATTTATCATTTTTCAACAGATAATCTATAATATTATCTAAACTAGATTGACAAAACGAATAAATATTTGAAGTATAATTAATATATTCACCTTCAATATAATCCTTACACATATTATAACAATATGAAATGTCAGAATTATCAGAATTAAGATAAATCATATTTTCATATTTGCTAGCAAAATCACTAATTTTTCCATTATTATACGAATCAACAATAATAATTTGTACTTTATCAAAATATTTATTCCCAACAAACTTATAAATCCCTTCATCATCAAATCCTTTTTCGATATATAAACAAATTGTTAATATATATTTTGTCACTACATAATACCTCACTTTTCATATCTTATTTTATATAATAGCTAATAACGGCAAATATTTATATTTGCCATTAATCAATTAAAATTCTCCTTGAAATTGTCTATATACTTCTTTATATGTTTCTAATGGATTACTAGCTCTAGTAATAGTTCTACCAACTACAATATAATCAGATGTTAAATCCTTAGCCATAGCTGGTGTTGTTACACGTTTTTGATCATTTACACTATCACTAGCCAAACGAATTCCAGGTGTTACAGTTAAAAAATCCTTGCCAACATTTTCATGAATAACCATAGATTCCAATGGTGAACATACAACACCATCTAATCCTGCTTCTTTAGCATTTAATGCCCATTGTAAAACGACATCAGATAATTCTTCATGAATTAATAGTTCATCATCTAAAACTTCCTGATCTAAAGAAGTTAAACATGTTACTGCTATGCATAAAGGTCTTTTATCACCTTTACATCCTTCATTTAAACCTTCAATAGCGGCTTTCATCATCGCAATACTACCTGACGCATGTACATTAACCATATCTACATCTAATTTAGCCAATTGTTTCATAGCACTTTTGACTGTATTAGGAATATCATGCAATTTTAAATCTAAGAATATTTTATGGCCCCTCTCTTTTATCAATTTAATCATTTCTATACCTTCACCATAAAATAATTCCATTCCTACTTTCACGAATAGTTTTTCATCACCGAATTTATCTAAAAATTCTAGTACTTCATCTTTTGTCTGAAAATCTAATGCAATACATATTCGACTATCGCTCATATTTATCCTCCAATTTAATTTGTTAAATTATAGCATAATATCTAAAAAATGCAATCACTATAAAAGTGAATCTTACGATTCACTTTTAAAAACGAATAATTTACTAAATACATAATTTAAAACAAGTACAATCCCTTGATTCAATAACTTTATAATATTGGCATCAAAGTGAATCAATGAAACAAATACAAACATGCTTACCATTTCAATAACTAATGTACTTAATCGTGCACTAAAAAAACTTATTACTTCTTTAAGTATTCCTTTTGAATCGTTTATTTTTGATTCGAAAACATATTTTCTATTAGTTATATAAGCAAAACTCACAGCCAATATCCAACTTATTATATTAGCTATTTGATAATTCATATGTAATGGATTAGCTAAAATGTAATATGAAAGCAATGAAACAACAGTTGTGCCAATACCCATTATAATATACATCACTAATTCTTTACTTAACTTTTTCATGCTTATAAACCCTTCTTTTTCTCACATATACAACTAATATTACTAAACTAGCACAACTTATTATTGCACCAATTTTTAATCCTGGCGTTTCATATTTTAATTCAACATGATGACTGCCTTCATCTAACATAATACCCATATACATATAATTAGCACGTTGTAAAGTAACTTCTTCGCCATCAACATAAGCTTTCCATCCAGATGAATAAGGTATACTTAAGCAAATGAATTTATCTTCATTAAGCTCAATATCACCACTCACATAATTAGTTCCTAAATATTCATTTGTTAAAACATCTTCTTTAAGTTGACTAATATCCTCATCAATTTGATCAGTTGTTTGTCCTAAAACTTGAATACTATCATAACTATAATTTCCTTTATCTTTAAAAGATAATGTAATAGTATAATCACCCTTACTATAGTTACCCAAGTATACTAAATAATCTTTTATCCCATTATAATAAATATAGTTTTCTTTATTTATTTGAATCGATTGTTTAATACCATCCATTTCTACATTGATATCAGCATAATATACCAAATTAGAGTTATTTAAATATTCAAAATTTGATAGCGATAAATAGATGTCTTGATTGTCATCTAAATGAATATCAATTTTCATAGTTTTGTTACTATCATCTATCTTCATTAAATC
>JAJQGQ010000087.1 GCA_021200395.1 Erysipelotrichaceae bacterium | reverse complement strand
CATCTAATTTGATAATTAAAATCTTTGCAACCCCAAATTATTTTGAATTACCGAAATTTTTAGGACATGTTTTGTCTTATACAAAATCTGTTCTAACAAAACGTACCAAGCCAATAATTTTCACAGGAAGTTCCATCACTTCTTCAGGAGTAAAGAATTTTGTTTCATACTTTGGATTTGAAGCTTCTAAAATCATTAAATCATTTTTATAATAAACTTTCTTGATTGTTGCTTCATTACCAATCATAACAATGGCAATACTGCCTGAACTTACTTCATTACATTGTTGCACATAGACAAGATCACCTTTAAAAATATGAGATCCCTCCATAGAATCACCAGTAACCCTTAAAAAGTAATCACCTTTTCTAGCATCAACAGGACCAACCTCTACATAGCCATCAAGCTTTTGATCAGCCCATAAATCATATCCAGCCTTAACACTACCAAGGATTGGCTTTAATCTGTCACCCTGATTAAGAGCCATTTCAACATTACAATCCAGTATTTCAGAAAGAGTATCAAGATTTCTACGTTTTAATAGTATACTTTCTCCAGTAATCCAACGATAATAAGTAGACAGAGATACACCAGCCTTTTTAGCCATTTGCTCATGAGATAAGTTGTTTTGACGCTCGTATTGTAATAATAAATTTTTTAATTCCATTTTTATCACCTACTTATAGGATATCAAAATAATAAAAATATTGCAAATAAAAAATGTTTTAATTTTTAAAAAATTCCCAAAACCTACTTGAAGGCATAATAATATTAATTATAAAATAATGCTATGAGGTGATAACATGAAAGATAGAGTTTATTTATGCATTGATTTAAAATCGTTTTATGCTTCTGTTGAATGTGTAGAAAGAGGATTGGATCCTTTTAAGATTAATTTGGTAGTTGCTGATCCGACGCGAGGAGGCGGAGCGATTACATTAGCAGCTTCACCTGCTATTAAAAAATTAGGAGTATCAAGTCGAGGTCGTATTTATCAAATTCCTAAGGATATTGAGTATATTATAGCTACTCCAAGAATGACATTATATATGCAATATGCTGCTAAAATTTATTCAATATTTCTAAAATATATTTCCTGTGATGATATTCATGTTTATTCTATCGACGAGTCATTTCTTGATATTACAAGTTATTTATCTTTGTATAAAATGACACCTAAACAATTAGCGAAAACTATTATAGATGATATTTTGGATGAAACAGGAATTACAGCAACTGTAGGTATTGGTAGTAATTTGTTCTTAACAAAAGTGGCTTTAGATATTGAAGCAAAACATACAGCAGATAATATGGCTTACTTGGATGAGGATATTTATAAACAGACTTTGTGGCATCATCAGCCTTTGACAGATTTTTGGATGGTAGGAGCAGGAACTATGAGGAGATTGAATGCAGTAGGAATATTGGATATGTATGGTGTTGCCCATGCAGATGAGAAGTTGTTGTATAGGATTTTTGGTGTAAATGCTGAATATTTGATTGATCATGCATGGGGTAGGGAATCAGTGACTATAGCAGATATTAAAAAGTATCAACCAATAAGTAATTCTATTTCTAATTCACAGGTTTTATTTGAAGATTATAATTATCATGATGCTTATTTGGTAATGAAGGAAATGGTTGATTTGAATGTATTGACTTTAGTGGAAAGACATTTGGTAACGAATCATATTGCATTGTATATTGGTTATTCTAAGAATATTATTAAACCATCAAGAGGTAGTCAAAAAATAACTGTTACAACAAATTCGGTAAAATTACTTATGGAAGAATTTAAATATTTATTTAAGCGTATTGTGAATCCTGATTATTCAATTAGACAAATAGGTATTAGCTTTGGTAATGTGAAGGATGAATTATATGAGCAATTTAATTTGTTTACTGATATTGAAGATATTGAAAAAGAAAAAAGAGTTCAAGAAGCTATTGTTGATATTAGACATCAATATGGTAAGAATGCAGTACTTAAAGGTATGAACTTTTATGATAAAGCTACTACAAGAAAACGTAATACATTGGTAGGTGGTCATAATGCCTAGAAAAGCACCACGTGCACAAATGTTCCAGCCTTATGATGCTTTGGTTGGCTTTAGAGATTTGATTAAGGAACAGGAAAAGGTTGTTGTTTCACATCATGAATTGTCTGAATATGAGTGTGAGATGCTTAATCAGATTGTTTATCAAATTGAAGTGGGAATGATGATTCGTGTTGTTTATCGTTATAGAGGAGAATATATTCAACTAGAAGGTAAAGTAGCAAAAATTAATTTTGATACTAAGATGATACAAATAGTTAAAACAAGGTTGAATTTACAAGATTTAGTAGAAATAGAGATATTAGATTAATTTAATGTTTATTGAATCACTTTAATAGCTATGTTGTTTGTGTTACAATAATTAGCGAAGGAGGGATTTTATGAATAAAATTTATTCGCGATTAAATGAAATTCCTCAAGGAAGAGCTGATGATATTATTATTGATGGATGTGTAGCATTAGAAGGTGGAGCATTAAGAGGTTTATATACAGCAGGGGTTTTAGATGAACTTATGTTAAATGATATCAATATGAGGGATACTATTGGTATTTCTGCTGGGGCTATTAACGCAGTTGGATATCATGAGGGAATGATAGGAGAAACGGCAAGGTTTATTTTTGAGAATCGGTTTGATCCAAGGTATTTAGGTTATCAGGCATTAAAGAATAATAAAGGTATTTTTGGTTTTGATTTTATATTTGATGGTATGAAGAATTATGATCATCCATTGTTTTTAAATCATGATAAGCATTTTATAACAATTGCGACAAGTTTGGAAACAGGGGAACATGTGGCGTTTAAAGACAAAGAATGTGATGATATTTTTCAGGCTATACGTGCAAGTGCAAGTATGCCAATATTATCAAAGAAAGTTATAGTGGATGGAAAACCTTATTTGGATGGTGGATGTTATGTGAGTATTCCTATTGATTATGCTTTAAAACAGGAATATAAAAAGATTCTTGTTGTAAGGACAAGAGATAAGAGTTATCGTAAATCAACAAATATTGGTACAACTGAAAGAATTGAAAAGATATTATATCGAAACTACCCTCATTTTTTGAATAGCTTGCTTAATAGTAATAAACGTTATAATGGATTATGTGATATACTTAATCAATTGGAAAAACAAGGTATTATATATGTCATAGCTCCAAGTGAAGAAGTAACTGTATCACGTACAGAAAAGAATTTAGAGAAACTTGGAGATTTATATGAGCTTGGTAGAAGTGATGTTAGAAAGCAATTAAATCAAATTAAAGCATATTTAAAGACACCAGTATGAACTGGTGCCTTTTGTATTTATTCTGTTGATGTTTCAGCTTCATTATTTGTTTCAGTATCTTCAGTTTCTTCTTGATGTTCATTTTCTTCAGAAGTATCAGCTGAAGTTGTAAAGTTATCAGAAGTAAGAGTATTTGTTGTACCTGTTGATGTTGTTTCTATGAAGATAGCACCATAATTTGTAGAAGGTGTTAAACCATAGAATGTAACAGTTGTGTCAGAAGTTACTGTTTGGGTTTCACCATTTACAGTTATTGATAGACTGCTACCACTAGGAACAGTAACACTATAAGCCACTGAAGTTGAAGTAAGGCTTGTTCTAGTATAAGAAGCAAGCTGTGTTGCACCTACAGTGATAGATTGAGAAATCTTATTAGAAGAGCCTGCGCCATTTTCATAAGCATAATATCCTGTTACTGTATATTCTCCAGCAGGGAAAGTATAATTTAATGTTCCACTGCTTGAACTCAATGATTGACTATAAACACCATTACCCGATGAATCTGTTACATCAACTTGATATACAATATTTCCATAGATTTGCGTAATATCACCATAATATGGAAGCGTATAACTCTGTCCATTAACTGTATATGTTTTTGTCAATGACGAACCTGTCGAAGACGGGTATTGGGCAAACTGTACTGATATAGATGAACCAGATAGAGTAGCACTAAAGCTTGATAAACTATCAATGCTTGCTCCTGTAGCAGTATCAGAAGGCATGTTAGATGATTTAAAATATCCACTTATAATACGACTGCTAGGTGTAGAACTAGTAGGTGAAATGTATGGATAAATACCAGAAATACAAGTTGCTTCTTTAACACCACTAGGTTGACTTGGGTAACTATTGGTGACACCGTCACTATGGATATACTTAGCAATCAGTGCCGATATTTGTGCGGCAGGCTTACCAGTTGGATAATAACCTAATTTTTGAGCATCGGAGTCATATCCGCACCATACGGTCCAAGAGTAATCTGGGGAATACGCTGCCATCCATAAGTCTTTGCTTTTACCAGCCAAGGCAGTATTAGAAGAATCAGAAGCGTGGTTAGAAGTACCAGTCTTGGCACCAATTTGATAACCTAAATTCAAATATGAATAACTACCAGTACCATCAGAAACATAATCAGTCATAATAGAACGAATCATAAATGCAGATTCTTCAGAAAGAGCTTGTGTACTATTTTCTTGCGCATCCTCATCAATATAAATAACTTCTCCAGTTTCAACTATAGTAATACTTTCTACAGTATGAGGTTCAATATATGTACCACCATTCGCAATAGCAGCATAGGCTCCTGCTACCTCTTCAGGTGTTACACCAGTAGACCAAGAACCAATCGCATAACCTAAGCCAAAACTTTCATCATACATATCAAATCCAAAGCCTTCCATATAAGAGGTCATTTCATTTGTACCAACCTCATCAACAACTTCACTTAATGTTTGAATAGCTGCTAAGTTCCAGGATTGTGACAAAGCTTCTTTAATAGTCACATCACCATGATAACTATTATCCCAATTCTTTGGTGTCCAATCACCATCACTATATGGCACATCATGAACATAATGAGCAGTTGAATAATCTAAATATTCAAACGCTGCTGCATAAGCAACAATTGGTTTCAAAGCAGATCCAGGCTGATTTCGCTGACCATAGTTATAACTAGGATCATTTTGTGCTAACTCCTTATCTGCTGCATATGCATAAGTCGTACCCATTGCTACATAATCTCTAGCAGCTAAAACACCCACAATTCTACCAGTGTTCGTTTCTTGAACAGAAGCTCCTGTTTGTAAATATTCATCAGGATAATCAAATTCTTCACCAGTAGCGATATCATTGAGATAACTTTGTAAATCTGTATCAATATATGTTGTAATAATCATAGCGGTTGTATTAGGATCATATCCTGTTGTTTCATAAACTTCACGAGTCACTTTATCAGCATAAGCCTGATATTCATTATTGTTTGTGATTGGATTAGAATTCAATGTGTTTTCAACAGGTACAGATTTTGCTGTTTCACATTCTTCCTCGCTAATATAACCATGATAAGCCATTAAATCTAAAACAATATCTCTTCTTTGCTGTGCTAACTCCAAATTATTAAATGGATCATAATTTGTTGGTGAATTAATACATCCAGCAAGTAATGCAGCTTCTGGTAAAGTTAAATTTTGCGGTGCTTTATTAAAATAATAATAAGATGCTGCATATAAACCTATTGCTTTATTGCCATAACCATAATAAACATTATTAAGATAAGCTGTAATAATCTCTTCTTTTGTTGTTTGCGATGTAGCTTCAATAGATAGAACCAACTCACCAATTTTTCTTTCAATTGTTTGTTCTTCATTTGGATAATAAGTCTTCTTAATCAATTGTTGAGTAATAGTAGAACCACCTGCCGTAATACCACCAGCAGCAATATTACCCATTAACGCCTTCAAAATTCTAGGAACATCAAAACCATTATGCTCATAAAACCTTGAATCTTCAGCTGCTATGACAGCATCAATCATAACCTGAGGAATATCTTCATATTCAACATCTTTTTTTGTCCCTGAAGAACCATATGAATAATATTCATTGCCATCTTGATCAATTTGTACAGAACTTGTTGTATTCAAAAGAGCAGTTTTAGAAAAACCTGATACTTGATTCAAGATGCCATAGCCAAAATAAATACATACTGATGACATGGCAACGATAACAGCCATCGCAATGATTTTAATTGATCTAATACGTTGACGCTTAACATTTTTCTTTTTATTCATTGCTACCTCCTAATCTTCACTATCTGTTGTATCGGTACTATATTTTTCAAAATATTTTTCAAAAGCAGCATTTACTAAAGTCTGACAGGCACTTGAAGAACCAACAGGTTGCGCTGCTGACATACATGCCACTGCAATCTCAGGATCATCATATGGTGCATAACCTACAAAAGCTCTGTTATTATATTTTGTACCATCCACATAAACTTCAGCTGTACCAGTCTTACCTGCAGCTTGAGTAATACCATTACCATTATAACTAGCAGCTAAACCAGAAACACAACCTTCTCTAAAACCTAATTGAACACGCTCAATACCTAAAGCATAACTAGAAACATCATCTAATACTTTAACTTTATGTTGTAATTTTGCAATCTTTGTACCATCGCTTGTTTCCTCAAATGTTTCCATAAATAAGTGTGGCTGTATTCTCTTGCCACCATTAGCAATCGTTGAAACATATTGCAATAATTGAACAGTTGTATATGTATCATATTGACCAATAACAGCATCTAATAAGTTACCAGCTTGTCGACTTGTAATCTTACCACGATAACCTAGTGCTTCATAAGGTACATCTAAACCGGTTTTAACACCTAATCCTAAGTCACCTGCATCTTTACGTAATGTATCAAAAGCACTTTCATCAATATTGAGTGTTCCTCCATATGTATAGGTTCCTCCACCCAACAATACAGCTATATGCCACATAAAGACATTGGATGATTGCGCTAAAGCTTGTATATCATTTAACGTTCCTAAACCACTCTTGGTCCATGAATACTTTGTTGCTGTACCAGCAATTTTAAAACCAGCACTTGTATCATCAAAAGTTGTACTTGTTGTAATTAGGTTTTCTTTATAAGCTGTATATATTGTAGCACCTTTAAATGTCGAACCAACAGCATAAGCAGATAAATAATTACCAGATGCATAATCAATAATTGTACCATCTTCTTGTCGTTGCTTACCAGCCATTAAATACACTTCGCCTGTATTAGGATCCATCATCGATATAAAAATACCATCATTAGTAGGCCAATTATTCTCTTCCATGATTTCTTCAATCAAATCACTAATATACTCTTGTATTTCCCAATCAATCGTTAAACGAATATTACTACCTGAACTACCACTCGAAACAGTTTCAATACTTGGGTCACCATTACTATCATAAGTTAATGAATAAGTTGCAGGTGTTCCAGATAAAATACTTTCATATTGTTGTTCTAAACCAGACGTACCAACACGAGAATCATTATTATAATCTAATGCCAATAATATATCTTGAGTACTAGCAGGTAAACCTTGTTTCTTGGTTGTAACACTTCCTAATACTGATTTAAATGTTGATCCATATGTATATTCTCTTGACCAATCTGTAGTAATCTGTACACCACGTAAAATATCACCATTTTCACCAATAACACTGGCTTCCTTAACACTTAAATCCTCTAATAATACAACTGATCCACTTGTACAAGTTTCAATCTTATTATAAAGCATATAATAGCGAATATCATCATCTGATAAATGATCCTCTAAAATATCATCCGTAATTCTTTCAAGTTTTAATTTATAAACAGTATCACTGTCACCTGATAATTCATCATCACTTAAAAGACTATTGACATAATCAGGATCCTTCATAATTAGATAATCCTTTTTATCTCTAGTTGTTACTGATGATATATCAACATCAACATTCTCTATTAAAAAATTAACAATAATCTCAATTTCTCCACTTGTAATTCCGCTAACTGTATAATAAGTGGCACAATTAATTGTTTTATTATAAACTAGACGCGTATAATTACGATCATAAATATTTCCTCTAGCGGTATCTTTAGTAAAAGTACTCGTATTATATTGAGAAAGCTTCGTTGTATAGTACTCCTGTTGATTGACTTGTAGATAATACATTCTTCCAAGTAACATAACACCAATAAAAATAACTGCTCCGATAAGTATCTTGAATCTTCGAGAAATAACATTCTCAGGCTGACTTTTAATTTTTATATCTTCTTCTTTAACGCCTTCAAATTTTGGTGAATTTTTCTTAAATATATTCAAAAGATACACCTCCATATCCTATGTTACATGAAAACATATAAAAAACAAAGTTAAAACTAAACATTTAGTCAATTTCACAAATTAACAAAGAAAAAGCGATTTTAATCGCTTTAAAACAAGCCACCATCAAAGCCCCAATCCTTAATACCGTGATAAGTCACATATACATGATCACCAGGTATATCTAATTCTTCTTCAAGAATATCACATATTGCAGCTGTCATTTGATTGTAAGCCTCTCTAGACGCATTACCAAATAAAGAAACAGAAACATAAGCTCCTTTTTCTAATTTTTCTCCACCAAAATATAAATCATATTGATCATCAAATCCAACCATTAAATATGTTTCACCTTTACCTAAGATGGAAACAGCTTTTCCCAGTTTGGATTTAATGGCTTCTTTCTTTTCATTACTTAACTTTATTGTTACTTTTGAATCAATAAATGGCATATAAAAACCTCCTTTGAGATATCATAATTCAAAAACGTTTAAAATGCAATATTTTAGGTTTTATTCCTTTGTAAAAAAATATTTATTCATAGATTATTTCTATAATTTCACACAGTTTTGACAATATAATATGGTAAATAATCTGTAAAATGAGAATTGTGAAAGGAGATGGACTTTATGAAAAAAAGATTATCTTTAATTATATGCATTGTATTAATTGTTGCTTCATTAGGTGGCATTGTTGGTACTTTATACCATGCTAAAACTACCGAAACAACAACTGCTTTTAATGAAACAGAAGAAATGCCTAGTATCGATAGTGCTTCTACAATTTCTGAAATGCCATCAGATGGTGAAAGTGATTCTTCATCTGTACCTGATTTACCTTCTGGCGATACTGATTCATCTGAAATGCCTTCAGATATTCCTGATAATGGCTCTGATTTTACAAGTCAAGTATCCATGGGTCAAGGAATGGAAACAATGGGAATGTCATCAACTAGTGATTCATTAAGCGTTATTGAAATGGTTATTATTAGTGTTTGTGTTGTTGTGTTCATGTTGTCATTGACTTATTTGATTATGAGTAATCTAGGTCAAAAAACGTTAAAAGAGACTTTTAGTGGAACAAAACCAACAGCCATTTATGCGATTATTAATGTACTAGGAACATTGTTCTTGGTGTTGGCCATTGTTTTAGGAAGTAATATTTTCCTTTTAGGGAACTCTTCTTCATCTAATGATGTGGAGGTTTTAGAAACAACAACCCTTAATAGTTCAGGAGATAGTATTGATGCTTCAGCTGTATTAGAGGTAACTGATACTCAAACATTAGATAATCAGGATTTAACTTCTACAAATGAAGATGAAAATGTCGTATTAGTTACTAGTGGAGGAAATCTAACTCTAACGAATTCAACAATCACAAAAGCAAGTGGAGATACTTCAGATACTGAAAGTAGTGAATTTTATGGATTAAATGCTGCTATCCTTGTACAGGAAGGTAGTACATTATCTATTAGTGATACAGATATTTCAACAAGTGCTCAAGGTGCTAATGGTATCTTTGCAACAGGAGATGGTGCTTCTATTACAGTTTCTAACGTTACCATTACAACAACAGAGGATTCATCAAGAGGATTAGATGCTACTTATGGTGGAACGATTACTGCTGATAATGTAGAAATTTCTACAAGTGGATCTCATTGTGCAGCAGTTGCTACAGATAGAGGAGAAGGGACAATTACTGTTACTAATTCTATATTAAACACAGCTGGCAAAGGATCTCCATCTATTTATTCTACAGGTAATATTACTGTAAGTGATAGTACTGGTATAGCAAGCGATGCTTCTTGTGCTGTTATTGAAGGTAAAAATTCTATTACTATTAATAATACGACTTTATATGCACAAGGAGTAGGAAGAACAGATGATGGTATTGATAATTGTGGCGTTATGATTTATCAAAGTCAATCAGGAGATGCTGATGAAGGAACAGGAACATTTACTGCTACTGATTCTACTTTAGAAATTTTAGAAGATTCTACAGTATATGATACAACACCTATGTTCTTTGTAACCAATACAGATGCTATTGTGAATTTGGAAAATACAACACTTAATTATGGTAGTGGAAAATTAATAGTGGTATCTGGTAATGATGGCGAATGGGGTAGTGTTGGCAGCAATGGTGGTCGTTTAACATTCAATGCTACAAATCAGACTTTAACAGGTGATATTTATGTAGATGATATTTCTACTTTATCATTAACTTTAAAGAATTCTACTTTAACTGCTACAGTCAATGCTGATAATAGTGCATCTCAATGTGATATTTCATTAGATAGTGATTCTAAATGGGTAGTAACAGGTAATTCATATATTACAACCCTTACTTTAGAGGATGAAGATGATTTGTCATGTATCGATGATAATGGTTATACTATTTATTATGATAGTGATGCTTGTAGTTGGCTTAATGGTAAAACTATTACTTTACAAGATGGTGGTACATTAACACCTATTTCTTAAGATATCTATTATAGATATCTTTTTTTATTTATGTTATGATACTTTATGTTTTGGGAGGTTAATATGAGTAAGATTATTTTTTTAGATATAGATGGTACACTAACTATGCCTGATATAGGAGTGACTGATAAAGTTCAATATGCTATTAAAAAGACTAGGGAAAATGGAAATTATGTATTTATATGTAGTGGTAGAAATAAAGCAGGAGTGAGGTCATTAGAATATATTGGTTTCGATGGTTTGATTTGTTGTGCTGGTGGATATATTGAAGTTAATGGTCAAAAGATTTATGAATCAGCTTTAAGTGATGAAAAATTAAAACTTGCTAGAGATGTTTTTGATAGAAATCATGTTTTATATAATATGGAAGCCACTCATATGACATTTCAAAGTAAAGAAATGAGTGAGATGTTTGTCAGTCAACGTCTCAATGGTAGCATGAATTCAGAACTACAAAGAATGATTTCTGAAGAAAAAGATATGTTTAATATTCATTCTTTTGAGGATTTTGAAGCAAATCCTGTTCCTATTCAAAAAATGAGTTTTATTTGTAAAGACATATCTCAACTTGATGAACCAAAAGCAGTATTATCTAACGATTATAATTTTGTAGTACATGATATATTCTCAAAAGATACAATCAATGGTGAAATCATTATTAAAGGAACAGATAAAGGTAAAGCAATTCATCAAGTGGTTGATTACTTAGGCTTGTCGATGGAAGATACTATTGGCTTTGGTGATTCTATGAATGATCTCCAAATGATTCAAGCATGTCATAGAGGTGTTGTTATGGGAAATGGTTCTGCAGAATTAAAACAATATGCAACTACTGTATGTGAAAGTGTAAGAGATGATGGCATTTATCATGAATTGGATAGATTAGGATTAATCTAATAATAAAAATTTATCAATATAATAAAATACTTGAATTTTATATAAAATGGTGTATTATATAGGAGGGAAATCTTTTCCCATCCTTGGAACACTATATATATCACTTCCCCACTTGCATTTTTCAGAAATATACGCCACTATTGCTCTGAATTCTCTTTATTTATATAGCTTTCACACAAAAACATAAATAAGCAAGAATACTTCTGGTATATATTCCCTTAAAATTGTTCCAAGTAAAAAGAGAGCTTAGCTCTCTTTTTTGATGTTATTCATTAGCATATATTTCATATGAACTGCATATAAGCAGAAATAAAAATACGGTTTGTACAAAGAATATGGTGTAATCCATGGTACCATGGATTAAAACAATGACAATATAAGCAATAATTAATGCAAATAATTCTAAATCCTGTTTCCTAGAAAACAAACGATAAATACCTTTCAACATACTTATAACATAAGGAGCTATAGTCGCTAAACCAACAACACCAAAACAAAGTAACGGATCTAAATAAACACTATGAGCATGTTGTGTAGGATGCCCATTATATTGTTCATAAATATGCATATAAGTCATTGGCCCTTCACCAAACAATGGATGTGTTTTAATATTGGCTATAGCAGTAGACCAGATTTTTTCACGCGTTTTAAAATAAGCAATAATGTTATCGAATCTTGGAAACTTCTCAGGATTGAATACGAAATAACCACATAACGCAATAACACCTGCAAAAATAGCACTACAAGTTTTATAATGCCTATCCAATATAAGCATAACTATAATTCCAACTGCCAAAGCAGGCCAAGCCGTACGACAAGCGGTTAAAACTAGTAAAAATAAATTTAAGATAGTGGCAAAAATATAATAGATTAAATAATTTAAATGGTGCCAAGGATCTTTTAGTTTAAGAATTTTATAGAATATTAAACAAACAAAGAATTCAATCATCATGGCATAATAATTCGCATTAAAGAATACAGAATTAACACGATCCTGAGGGCTATTAAAGATAATAACTTCAAATTGGTTGATTTCATAGTTGTTTAATATACCTATATATTCAATTAATCCATAAAAGGCTGCAAAAACACTCAATACAACAAGCAGATCTGTAATAAAATCAAATAATTCATTAGTAATATAAACTCTATAGAATAAA
>JAJQGQ010000006.1 GCA_021200395.1 Erysipelotrichaceae bacterium | reverse complement strand
TTCTTAAGAAATTCTTACGATAAATAGATATTAATTCCGTTTCTGTATGGATTTTTCCTAGGTAAGGATAATATTTCATATGATTGAATTTTGTTTGGAAATGATCAGCTTTATTTTGATTTTTTTAAATCCTAAAGCCTAACAATATGCATATCAGGTAATAGTTCAAAATAAATACGATTACAATCAAGCCAATACATATCATAGCAACCATACCTAAGCACAGTAAAATACCTGATATTAAACCATAAAAATTTGTGATAACTTTTTCATTATATCATCTGATTAATAAAATAAAACGAAAACATCACAACATATCTAAAGTTTTTTGAATACGATAAAATGTTTGAGATCCGAGTAAGAATTTAAATCGTTTATCATCTAAAACATAGCCTTTATATAAATATTCATCAAATACCTGAGTCACCCATTTTCTAAACTCTAACGCTTCTTTTGTATTAATACGAAATGCCACTGCTAAAAGTATATCAAATGTATACTGAATACCATTTCCTGAACTAAAAATAGTCATAGGTGATGAAACCTTGTTTTTATCAAGTTCCTTTTTCTCATAAATATCATTAATAAGTTCATCAATTGTTGATACTGACACATTCAATAACGAAGCCATATCTCTTTGATTAATCCAATATCTATCTTGTTCAGTACTAAAATAAGGCACAGCGCACATATACTCATAAAATCCTTTTTCCATCTTGTTCATCTTCCTTTCATTAATTGCTAACAACAATTATACACGAATAATTTTCTATTTGCAATATATATTTGCATTTTGCTTTATTCTGTATTATAATAACGACAGGAAGTGATACTATGCGACAAATACATAATATTGAACCTATTTATAATAAGGATTCAAAAATATTGATTCTAGGTTCTTTTCCATCAGTTAAATCAAGAGAAGCTAAGTTTTTCTATCACCATCCCCAAAATAGGTTTTGGAAAGTATTAGCTCATATTTATGAACACGATACATTAACAACTATTGAAGAAAAGAAAGCATTTTTATTAG
Organism: Erysipelotrichaceae bacterium; assembly: GCA_021200395.1. Lineage (GTDB taxonomy): Bacteria > Bacillota_I > Bacilli_A > Erysipelotrichales > Coprobacillaceae > JAJQDJ01. The sequence continues at coordinate 11,787 of JAJQGQ010000006.1, read as the reverse complement.
AAAATCATATTGCTGTGTGGGATGTCATAGAAAGTTGTGATATTAAAGGATCAAGTGATAGTTCTATTGAGAATGTGAAAGTCAATGATATCAATAGAATATTAGAAGTTGCCAATATCCAAGCCATTTATACCAATGGTAAAAAATCTCATCAAATGTATCAAAAATATCTTTTAGATAAAACGCATAAAGAAGATATATGTTTACCTTCAACTTCTAGTGCTAATGCGAGTTATAGTTTAGAAAAATTAATTGAATATTGGAAAATTATAAAAACTGCCTAAGCAGTTTTTATTAAATCTATCATTTCTTCAATTGTTTTTTTACCAAAATAAACTTTGTTTTCATCGACAACAATACAAGGAACACTCATAATATTGTATTGTTGCTTATATTTTGGATGATGGGATAAATCATATATGTGTGTTTGAATAGATGGATTGTATAGAGAAATACGTTGCGTTGCTTGGACAACTTCTGGACACATTGTACAAGATAGAGAAACAAAGATTTGAATAGTATGAGCTGGTAAGGCTTTGATTTGATGAATCAGATCTTCTTTTAAGGGTTGTAAGTCACAACCTGCATGATAAATAGCTAAAACAAAGGAATTAAATTCATGACCACCAGGGACTAAATGATAAGTGATACCAAGTGGTTCTTTTTGAGCATTACAGATTTGAATATATGGTAAATCATTTGTTGTTTGATTCTTTATGTGGATGTGTTTATATGATGAGAATTCTTGTAGAAAGTATTTGATTTCTAATGAATAGGCATCACTACCTATATATCCAATAAGATAAATATCTCTTGTGAGTTTATTAAAGATGGATTGAAGTTGTTGATGGATGTCAGATGATATGAATGTATCATCTTTTTTATTTTCTAATGGTTGGCTAGTATTTTGATAAGCAATTGTTTCAATACTGTTTTCTGTTTTGATTTCACTAACGTATTTTTCTAGTGAGGTAGCAGCAATTGCTCCATCACTAACAGCAGTAACGACTTGACGCAAGACTTTATCACAAATATCGCCTGCCCCATAAACGCCAGGCAGTGATGTTTGTTGATTTTTATCAGTCATAAGGTAACCGTTATGAAGTTCTAATTGATCTTTGAATAATTGATTGGCAGGAACATAACCAGCAAAGATAAAGATACCAAAATTATCACCATCATAACGCCAAGTATGATCTTTACCTTTAAATATAGCATATTCTAATTTATCATGGCCTCCAGCTTCAATAATTTCTGCTTGAAAAATAATCTTTATCTTAGGATGTTCCTTAACCTTATCAGCGATACTCTTCGCACATGTAAAATCTTCTTCCCTGACAATCATTGTGATTTTAGTAGCATATTGCGTTAAAAACAAAGCTTCCTCACAAGCCGCAAAACCACCACCAATCACAAATAACTCAGAACCCTCAAAAAATTCTCCATCACAAGTTGCACAATAAGCAATACCTCTACCTTGAAACTCTTTTTCACCTTTAAAACCTAATTTTCGTGGATGTGCACCAGTTGCCAAGACAATGCCAATTGATTCTAATAATCCTTCATCAGTATGAACTCTTTTAATAGGTTTATGAAGTTCTAATTTAGTAACAGTTGTTTTCATAAACTGAGCCCCAAAGTTTAAAGCTTGTTGTTTCATATTATTTGTTAAAGATGTACCCGATGCCTTTAATACACCAGGATAATTCACAACTTCAGCAGTAATAGTAATCTGACCACCAAATTGTTCTTGTTCAATAACCAAAACGCTATATTTCGCTCGTCCTAAATAAATAGCTGCACTTAACCCTGCAGGCCCACCACCTACAATAATAACATCATAAACTGAACTCATTAAATCAATCCTACTAAATCAAATGATGGTTTCAATGTTTCTTCACCTGGTTGCCATTTGGCAGGACATACTTCATCACCATGTTCATAAACAAATTGTGATGCCTGTACACGTCTTAACAATTCTTGAGCACTTCTACCAACATTACCTGCATTAATCTCATAAGCCACAATCATTCCTTCAGGATTAATCACAAATGTTCCTCTTTCAGCTTGACCTTCTTCTTCAATATACACATCAAAATCCCAGGCAAGCTTACCAGTTGGATCAGCGAGCATAGCATATGGAATCTTTTTAATCGTATCAGATGTATCATGCCATGCCTTATGGACAAAATGACTATCACAAGATATTGAATAAATATCGACACCTATTTTTTGAAATTCATCGTACATATCTGCTAAATCACCTAACTCTGTTGGACATACAAACGTAAAATCAGCTGGATAAAAGAAAAAGACATTCCATTTATCTAAAATATCTTCTTTACTTACTTCTTTAAATGCATTGTTCATATAAGCTTGAACTTTAAAATCATTGATTTCTTTTCCAATTAATGACATTTTATCTACCTCCATCAATAGTTTGTACCAATATTAATCATTTATTCATTTAAATTAAAAAGTGAACTATTCCATATTTGGAATAGCTCACATAAATTAATCTAAAATAATGTCTTGACGACCTGTATAAACTACAGGTTCTGTTCCATATTTTTCAATTGTATAATCAAAATTGTCTTCAACACTCTTTTCAAGGTCTTTAGCAAACTCAATTTGATCAAATCCAATCTTTGATGGACAATTAGGATAATAATCGAAGGTACATATAAAATTATATAATGCTTTATCTAATCTTTTTTTTATTCTCATTTTCATTTTCCTTTCAATGTTTTTAACTTCTTTTCAAAATAATCTAAAGATTCAGGAAAGTATTTTTTTATTTCCTTATGTCTCTCTGTATCAAATAAACACTCAAACATGTGGGCAAAAGCCTCTCTTGTAATAGCATAATTATCTTGTTTCCAATAATTATTGCCGTGACCAGCTACATTAGTAATTTTCCCTTTAGTAATTCCTTCCATCAAATCAGATATAGCAGAATGTAAACGCATATCATTAAGTTTATCATTAATCAAAATGTCAACCATATCTAAGGAGTCAATATGATATTTTCGACCATAATTCTGGCGATATCTAACTACATCTTCATATAACAAGTTTCTAAAAACATCATCATCCGATACATAACCTAAAGAAGCATCAATATAATGACCGTGCTCGTGAAACCATGTTACTCCTGCACCTCTTGGATTAGTCAAATCCATATTTGCATTGAGATATATTTTCTTGTCACGATTATTATAACAAGGAACATCAGGATAATCAAGTGAAGCAACTGAATCATCTTTGACATATTTCACATATATATTTTTTCCTAATTTAGTTCCATGCGAAAAACGCTCTTGTAATACTTTACAATAATCTTCATTAATATTAATTTCTTGATTCAGAAGTTGTTTTCTAAACTTACCTAAATCTGATTCAAATATAAAAGCTTCTAAATAGAGTTTACCATCATTTGACATGATTATGCATTTTATGTACATAAATACTGTAGTTGCAATTTTCTTCATACAATTCTCCTTTCCAGCAAAAAAAGACAACATCAGTTGCCTTAGTTATTATTGACTTGTTTATCAAGAGAGCAAAAATATCCTCCTACTATTATATATACGCTTAAAATTTCAATTTTTCTTTTTTTCAATGAAACTTTTTTAAAATATTTTTATATTTTTCTTAAATCAGATATATATGTATTATTTTTAATTGCAAAAAAGAAAGTGGATAATACCACTTTCTGTACTTATAACTGTTCCTTAACGGCTTGTTTGGCTTTGTGAACGGTATGTTCAACATTATCCGCACATGGCATGTCACTCATCAGTAACATAGCGGTAGCTACAATACCACCTGAGAATAAGGCAACTGCTAGTTTTGACATGTTTGTCAACCTCCTTTAAGTACACTTTTATTATGGCATTAATCCATAAAATCATACGGACTTAAAGGTTTATTTTCTATAATTTTTTCTTTTAAAGAAGTATAACGATGTTCATCATGAAGGTTATTGATACCATGCATAAATGCTTTATAGTTACCTAAAATAAATAATGATTGTTTTGCTCGGGTTAGACCTGTATAGATGAGATTTTTTTTGAGCATAATATAGTAATCATGTAGTATTGGCATAATGACAATTTTAAATTCATTACCTTGTGATTTATGAATAGACATGCAATAAGCATGGGTAATGGTATAGAATTCAGTTGATGTATATTCGACAATGGAATCATCGTATTGGACAACGATTGTATCACTCACGTATTCGAAGTTATCTTTAAAATTAATTTCAATTAATGTACCAATATCACCATTAAAAACATTATCTTCGACTCTATTCTTTAATTGTAATATTTTATCACCTTCTCTAAAGATGCGTTTGCCTACTTTGATTTCATTTTTGTAATTATCAGCAGGATTAAATAAGTTTTGTAAAGCTTCATTTAAAGCATCGATGCCTGCAATACCATTATACATTGGTGCTAAAACTTGAATATCATTGAAGTCATAACCTTCATTCATGGCTTTAGTGACTAATATTTGAACGTTTTTGACGACATCAGATGATTCACAGCTCATAAAGTTTATATCTTTATAGTTTTTAAAGTCATCTTCTTGATATTCATCGTTTCTAATATGATGAGCTAATTGAATGATACCACTTTCTTTGGCTTGACGATAAATGGTATTTAGTTCAACTGTAGGTATCATATGACTTTCTAATAGATCTTTTAAAACATGACCAGGAGATACAGAAGGTAATTGTTGATCATCACCAATGAGTAATATATGAGATACATGTTTAGAAGCAATTAATAAATTAGAGAATAATTCAGTATCAACCATAGAGAATTCATCAATGACTAATAAGTCAATGTCTAAAGGGTTATTTTCATTAACCGCAAAGGTATTGGTATGAAGATCCCATTTTAATAAACGATGAATGGTACAGGCTTCTAAGCCTGTTACTTCACTTAATCTTTTAGCTGCTCTTCCTGTTGGTGCTACTAAAGCAATTTGATGATCAGGATAGACTTTTGTATAGAGTTTCATAATGGCTTCAACAATGGTTGTTTTGCCTGTTCCTGGACCTCCTGTTAGTATCATGATGGATGTTTGAAAGAAGGTATGAATGGCTTGAATTTGTGTTTCATCATAGGTTATTGAGAGTTGTTGTTCGATGTCTGTTAATAGTTTGGTTATTTGGTCTTGATTATATTCACTATTAGAAGAATTGATATATTTTTTTAATGTTGAAGCAATGACATCTTCACTTTCATATAGATCATAAGGATAGTATCGATTATTTTCCTGAATGATTCTATTGTCTTCTATAAGATGTTCCATGCATATTTCAAACTGTTCATAATCAACATCACTAATATAACGATGAAATTGCATATAAATGCTATCATAATCATAATAAGTACTGCCTGTTTTATAACATATTTCCTTTAAAGCATAAACAATAGCAGCTTCGATTCTATGAATATCTAAAGCATCAATACCGACTTTCATCGCAATATCATCAGCTGTTTTAAAACCTATACCATCAATATCTTCTATTAATTGATAAGGATTATTTTGTAATATATCTAAAGTATTTTCTTGATAAAAATCTTGTATTATAGCTAAATAACGAGAACTAATATGATATTTGGTAAAGAAAGATAATATTTCTGTATCATAACTTTGATTACTTAATACATCATAAATAAGATCTCTTTTTTTCTCATTCATCCCTCTAACCATATCTAAAACATGCTTATCTTCTTGAATCAATGTTAAAGCATCTTTCCCTAAAGCATCAACAATAGCAGTCGCTTGTTTTTCGCCAATACCTTTAAACAAAGAACTTGATAAATAGCGAATGATTTCCGTTTCATCATCCGCTAATAAAAGTTCATATGAATCTATTTTAAACTGTTTACCATATTTTGGATGATAAACATAATCACCAATAAAACGATATTTATTTTCCATATCATAGCTATTCATATAACCAGTAGCTGTAATCATTTTATCTTCTTGATCTACATCTATGGAACAAACAATATACTTACTCGTATCACTATAATATTTCACATATTTAATATATCCTGTATATTCCATTATAAATATGTCAGCTCCTTACCATTCTTATAGACTTTATCGATTGTTCCACCACCTAAACATACATCACCCTGATAAAAGACTGCTGCTTGACCAGGTGTTACTGCTTTAACTGGTTTTTTAAATGTGACATAGATAGTATTGTCATCTACAAAACGAATAGAAACATCATTATCTTTTTGACGGTATCTAAATTTGGCACTGCAATCATAGTCGTTATCAGGTTTTATAGAAGGTATCCAATTGACATCAGTAATGAGAGCCCCTTCACTCATTAACCATTGATTAGAATCTCCTTGACAAACATATAAGATATTATTTTCATACTCTTTACCAACAACAAACCATGCTTCCCCAGGTCCCCCAATATTGAGACCTTTTCTTTGTCCAATCGTATAATACATAATCCCTTGATGTTCACCCACAACTTCTTGAGTTGCAATATTAACCATTTTTCCACTCTTAGCAGGAATATAATTCTTTAAGAATTCTCTAAAATCTCTTTCCCCTATAAAACATATACCTGTACTATCTTTCTTATGAGCCACAGGAATATTTAAATCTTCTGCTAATTGTCTTACTTCTGGTTTCGTCATATCACCAATAGGAAATAGCGATGATTGAAGTTGCATTTGATTGAGTTGACATAAAAAGTATGTTTGATCTTTATTATTATCAATACCTCTAAGCATAATAGAGTCATTGTTTTCATGATGTTCGACTCTAGCATAGTGTCCTGTCGCAATATAGTCTGCATCAATTGATTTTGCATAATCTAAAAATGCTTTAAATTTAATATGTTTATTACATAGGATATCGGGATTAGGTGTTCTACCCTTAGCATATTCATCTAAAAAATAGGTAAAGACATAATCCCAATATTCCTTAATAAAGTCAACTCTTCTAAGTTCTATACCTAAATGCTCAGCTACCTTTTTAGCATCATTATAATCCTGTTCCTGAGGGCAAATATCAGCATCATTATTGGGATTACCTAAGATATCATTATTCAGTGATGAATCCCAATTACGCATAAACACACCAATCACTTCATAACCTTGTTTCTTTAATACATAAGCAGCAACGGCGCTATCCACACCACCACTTAAACCTAATACAACTCTTTTCATATATACCCTCCTTAACGCCTTTACATTTTAGCATGAACATTCATAAAGATAAAGAAAAATAAATAATCCATCCATTTTTATTTTTCCCATATAAAAAAGTGATATCTTTCGATATCACTCATCATTATAATTGAGACATTGGAAGCATTGCTGCACCAATAGCACCACAATCTTCTAATTCAGTTTCAAGTAATGGGATATATCCTCTCATACCAACATGAATCTTAGCATTGAATTGCTCATTCAATTTATCAAAGAAATATTTCTTTGACTTCATAACGCCACCACCAACAACAAAGCAATGTGGATCAACAGTTAAGGCAATTGTTGCAAACAATTGAGCAAGTTCACCAACAACTTCATCAACAATAGCTTGAGCTTTTAAATCACCTTCATCAGCTAATCTAAAGACATCACCAGCATGATTAACTTTTTCTTCACCTAAGATAGCTTTACCTTTTCTTGTAATAGCTGTACCACTAGCTTCACCTTCAGCAGCACCAGGATTTAAAGCACCTTGTTTATAACCATTATTCTTAACAATAATATTACCAATTTCACCAGCATGACCTCTACCACCTGATACTAATTTACCATCAACAATAAAAGCACCACCAATACCTGTAGAAATAGTCACATAATAAACAGTTGGTTTACCTTTACCAGCTCCTAATAATGCTTCAGCAAGTCCAGCAACATTAGCATCATTATCTAAGAAAACAGGTAAATTAAATCTTGTAGATAATTTTTCACAAATAGGATAGTTTTCAAAACCTGGTAAATTTGAAGCCATAATCATAACACCATTAGCAGTATCAACAGGACCTGGTACACCAATCCCAATACCTAAAACATTTTCAATACCACCACAAGCTGAATAATCAAGACTTTCAATTTGTCTTATAATCTTAGCAGTTACATAATCAGGACCATTATCTCTTTCTGTAGCATCCTTTACTTCACTATAGCTTTGTCCTTTTTCATCAACTAATAAAGTACGTACATTTGTCCCACCTAAATCAATTCCAATATAAAATTTCATATTTGTTCTCCTTCCGTTATAACTATTATACATGAATTTTAAGCGTTTTCATAGAAGATTTGAGTTTTAATAGCATTTAATTTTTGTGGCAAAGGACATATGATTGTTTTATCTTGTAGATATTTTAAGGAACCAATTGGTTTAACAAACGTTATTTTATAAGCATGTAAGAATTGATGATTCAAATGATATTTCTTTTTAATCATCTTATTAAGTTCAAAATCACCATATTTACTATCACCGATAACAGGATGATTGATGCTTGCTAAATGAACTCTTATTTGATGAGTTCTACCGGTAACTAATTTCACTTCCAATAAAGAAAAATCATCCTGATAATCCAAACGCTTAACAATAGTATCCATTGTTAAAGCACCTGGCGTATCTTTACTGACAACCTTTACTAAAGATTGATCACTATCCTTTTTCATATAACCAATAAGTTCTTGTGACTCTATATAACCTTTACATATCGTTAGATATGTTTTATCAATACAATGTCTTTGCTTCATCATCAAAGCTAAATCCTGTAAAGCCGTCATCGTCTTACCGAATATCACTATACCACTCGTATTACGATCCAAACGATGCACAGGACCTGGAATAAAACCTAAATCATGATGCGGATCATATTCGCCTTTTTGATAAAGATATGTTAAAACCTGATTGGCTAAAGTATTTGTCGATTCATTGATATCTTCGTGTATTAATAAACCAGCAGGTTTATTAACTACTAAGATATTTTCATCTTCATATAATACATCAAATTCTATTTTTAAATCATAAATTGTTATAGGTTGACTATATTCCTGGAATTTATCCTCATATAAAAATAGCTCTACGACATCACCAGTATGTAACATATAATTTTCCTTCACACGTTTACCATTCACTTTAACGTCTTTTTTTCTTAGCATCTTATATATTAATGAAGAAGGTGCTCGACAAAGAAGCTTTTTGAGATATTTATCAATACGTTGATTGCTATGATTATCATCAATCACCAATGTTTTCATTTCTATCACCGTTAACCATTATACATAAAACTCACAAAAAAATATACAAAAATTAATTGAAAGCCTTTACAAATGACTAAAATTTGTTATAATTATATATGTTAAGTGGTCGTTCACTTAATCATACCCCCTATTATCACCCTAACGTGCAAATAATAGAGAAATAATCGGAAAGTACGCTCCCCCGCGTGCTTTTCTTTTACATAAAATTTTGACAGGAGAACAAAGTGTATAGGATAATAAGTTTTATAATTGGTTATACATGTGGTAATTTTTTAACAGCTGAAGTTGTATCCTACAAGGTTTCAGAAAATAGTAGTTTTCATAGTGGTTCAAAAAATTCTGGAATGGCTAATATTATAAGTTTATATGGCATAAAGTATGGAATAATAGTATTAATAAGTGATTTGATAAAGACTTTCATACCTTGTTTATTATGCCAATATGTTTTGTTTCCACAACATAGGATAACTGTAGCATATACAGGATTAGGTGTTATATGTGGTCATAATTATTCTATTTGGTATAAGTTTATAGGTGGAAAAGGTGTGACATGTACATGTGGAGTTTAGTATGTATGAATTTTGGATATGGATTGCTAGCGTGTATTACTGGTTTGATAGGGGTACTCATAGTTATTATTTACCTATTAAAGCTATTATACTTCCTTTAGCGTTTGCTATACCTGCATTTAATGAAGCTGGTATTGTAACATTTATAATGTTAAGTAGGCATATGTTTGGTTTAAAAAATATACCTAAAAGAAAATAACCGAGAAAAGATTTTATCAAAATGATTAAAGATAAAATATAATATGTTATAATACCCTTGAGGTGAAATCATGGAAAAAGAATTAAGTAGAGAACTGATATACGATGGTAGAATAATGACTGTTACTAAAGAAACAGTTGAATGTGAGAATGGTCAGCAAGCTTTTAGAGAGGTTGTTTATCATCATGGTGGTGTTTGTATTTTAGCAGTGAAGGATCATCAGATTATCTTAGTGAAACAGTTTAGATATCCTAATCGTATTAATACTTTAGAAATACCAGCAGGAAAATTAGAAAAAGATGAAGATACAAAGGAATGTGCTTTTCGTGAGTTAGAAGAAGAAACTAATAATAGAGCTCAAGATATGAAGTTTATATTAAAGGTTTTACCTTCTCCAGGTTATACAAGTGAATGGTTGTATTTATATCAGGCTATTGATTTTAAAGAAGTTAAAGATGCTTTAGAATGTGATCCTGATGAATTTATAGATGTTATTACAATGAGTGTCGATGAAGCATATGAGAAAGTATTAAATGGTGAAATTGTTGATGCTAAAACAGTGATAGCAATTATGTATGCAAAACAAAAAGGACTTTAAGTCCTTTTTATATTAAATAAAAAAACGGTCTGGACGGGACTCGAACCCGCGACCTCCGCCGTGACAGGGCGGCATTCTAACCAACTGAACTACCAGACCAAACATATATTACTACCTGCCAAGGGTATTAATAAATGGCGGAGACAGAGGGATTTGAACCCTCGCGCCAGTTTCCCGACCTACACCCTTAGCAGGGGCGCCTCTTCAGCCGCTTGAGTATGTCTCCATTTCGTGCTTACATATAATAACATAACTTTTTTTACATTTCAACTAAAAAATGAAAAAAAGACAGACTAGTGAGTCTGCCATTGTTTAAACTGATGATAATTTTGTAATTTGACACGTATGTTTTTTGTAATCTTTATTTTCAGAATCTTTATTATAGCTAATACCCACCAATAATAAATTATCCTTATAATGTTCTAATATAGTAGGATATTGTCTATCAATGATTTGATTAATAGCTGTATGAGCGTTCTTGTTCCACTTGAGTTCTACAACCAAAGCAGGTTTATCATCAATGGGAATAAAAGCTATATCAGCATATCCATTACCACTTGGAAGTTCTCGAACAATGGTATAATAATCTTTTGCTGTTAAATAGGCTAAATATATAACATATGCCAAAGCATTTTCGTCATTATATTGAAGTATTGATACTTCCTGGTGGGCTTTTTCTACATAATATGCAACTTTTTCTTCATCTTGATTCCATGTAGCTTCAAATAATTTATCCGAGTTTTCAAGGAAATATATAGCTTCCTTCCATTGCGCTTTTTTCATTGCTGAAGCAAATGAATCAGATACTTCTTTATTAGGAACATAAACCAACTTATTAACTGGATCATATCCCAAATAACCTAAATGCACTAAATATGTTAAAACATCATCCTTACAATTCAATTCAGAGGCATCATTATTGAAAATATCAGGATCTATTTTAACCATACCTCCAGCTAATAGTTCAATAATCGACTCTCTTACGCCATCCAAATTTCTATCGATATAGGATCTCAAATTTTCAAAAGCTGATGTCTTGCTCCAATAATTATTACATAATTTCATACTCAATGCCTTAACAATTGATCTAGGACTATAAATTGATACACCGTTATTAAAATGATAACCATCATACCATGA
>JAJQGQ010000220.1 GCA_021200395.1 Erysipelotrichaceae bacterium | reverse complement strand
AGATAAAGAATTGTTTAATAATCCTTCTTATAAAATGTTATGGACAATAGAACCTCAACATATGGATATGAAATTATTTGATGATGTCTATATATTTGGAAAACCTATGTATACAAATGTTGGCTATAATGAATTGATGTATTTTATTTTGCTCGTTTATCGTTTGATACTTAATGATGATTCATTCAAAAAATGAATGAATCATCTTTTTATAAAATCAAAAAGAGTCATATATTGATATATAATGGAAGCGGATACAAAGGAGGAAGTAAAATGAAAAAATTATCCGCTATAATGATTGTTTTTACAATGATTTTTTCTGTGTTCAATGTGACGGGTGTAAAAGCTGTTGAAACCGATGAAACAGAAGAAGTTTCTACAACAATTGATTTAACGCAAGAAAGCGACACAATCTATTCTTATAATGCCACTGAAGATGGCTATACGACTGATTATTCTTCAGTTGTTATACCTACTTACTATGTTTTTGGTGGCGCAATGGATGAAGATGGTGCTGAAAGCTTATTGAGTGATTTAGGTATTGCTGAAAACTTACAATATTGGGCTGCAACTGTAAAAGTTATTACTCCAATCAATGGTGAAAGCTATACTCAAGAAGATGCTGATGCTTTTATTGAAACATTGGGTGCTGGTGTAACGAATGCTAAAGTTATTGGTATTGATGATGGCTCTACTTTTGTCAATAATTATATTTCTCAAGAATGTTATGCCATTGCTGGTATTATGACTTATGGTGGCGAAATGGATGAAGGCTTGGATTATAACGTGGCAGTCCCTACTTATTTAAGCAACGCAACACAAACAGCTATTGATTATTATATTCAAGCCAATGATGCTAGTGAGGTTTCAGAAAATGTCTATGAAAACAGTACTGATTCACTTCAAAGAGTTGTGGTTGGTAGTGATGATACTTTAGCAGAAGCATTTGCTAATGCTTGGGATAATGTTTTTTCTAAGAATTATCGTCAACATAATGAAACAACAGAATTTTATATGTCTTCAGCTACTACACAAACTGATCCTTATTTATTGATTGGTATTGCAGATTACGATGCATTAGGTATTATTTATAATACATATTATTCTGAACCATTAAATGGTGAAGGTGAATATACATGGTTTGAATATGTTCCTGAAACAACAATGGATATGGAAGATGGTAGTGTACCTTTAATAGTTACATTACATGGTAATGGTAATGATGCAAGAATCCAAGGTGAATCTACAGGATGGGTAGAATTAGCAGCTGAAGAAAACTTTATTGTTGTATCACCTGAATGGCAGGATACTGTTACGGATTCTGAAACTGGTGAAGCTGGTCCTAATTTCTTTAATTGTGATGGTTTAGAAGGCGATAAACTTATTGAATGGATTGAAATGTTAGAAGAAAAGTATCCACAAATTGATACATCTAGAATTTATGTTACAGGTTTATCTGCTGGTGGTAGTGCTTCTTCTTTATATGGTGCTAAGTATAGTGATGTATTTGCTGCTGTTGGAGCTGTAAGCGCTCCAGGTCTTGATAAAGAAGAATTAGCTGAAATAGCTGAAAACTATGATGGTGGCGATGTTGCATATATGTATATTTGTGGTGACCATGATTTCTTTGGTATGATTCCAGTTGATGGCTCAAGTACAAATAGTTTCCAGGTAGGAGAAAATATGTATATGCAAGATGTGGATCCAAATGTTAGTATGTTTTCATTTATTCAATCATATCAAAAGATTAATGGTTTAGAAGTATCAGAAACTTATGATATGAGCTTAAACGAATATTATGGTATCGAATTAGATGATGAACAATGGATTACTTTAGGTGTGAAGGATACATTAGAAGGTACATTATCTAATGATAATGGTGTCATTATGAAATTTGCAGCTATTAAAGATCAAGCACATTGGAATTATAAACCAGAAGCTGCATATATGTGGGCATTCTTTGAAAATTATCAAAGAGACACTGAAACTGGTGAATTAATATATGTTAATTCTGATAATAGTACTGATACAACAACACCAAGTGACACAACAAGCGATACTACAATAAACGACACCACAACATCAAGTGATACAACAACGACTCTTGATACATCAACTGATTCAACAAGTGCTGATATAACACAAAGTAATGTGTCAAATGTTAAAACAGGTGATGATAGTTATATTATCTTACCAGTTGTTGCCATGGTTGGTGCAACAGGTGCTTATTTCTATATCAAAAAGAAAAGAATCTAAGGCATAATGAAAAGTGGAGATTCTCCACTTTTTTTGTTATATGTGTTATGATATGTATGGTGATTGAATGAAAAAGATATTAACAGCATTTATTGGAACATTGGTAGGTGTTATATTATGGATTGCTATGTCACAACTCGGTATATTTCTTTCATGGTGTGGTTTTATCATTATTTTGGGATGCTTGATAGGTTATGAAATATTGCAACCAGGACTCAATAAGAAGAGTATTTTGATATGTATTATTATGAGTATTGTAATGCTTATTTTAGCAGAAATGATATGTTTAGGATTAGAAA
>JAJQGQ010000300.1 GCA_021200395.1 Erysipelotrichaceae bacterium | reverse complement strand
GTTCTCTAACAATTTGTCCCCTTGTTTTTGAAATATTATCTTTAGATATATTGACTTGTCCTTTTTCAATTCTTTCTTGTACTTGTTGATCATTTAATCCTTGATTCATTATATCACCTACTTGTAAAGTATAACATAAAAGTATGAACTAAGGATAAAAATTTATGAAAAAAGATGGGAAATCCCATCTCCATCACTTATTCTACACCAATAATAAATGAATAAACTGGTTGCATACCATTTGTTACTTCAACTTCTGCTTCAAAATGATCTGCAATATAATCTTCAGCTTCTTTGACTTCTGCCTCACTAACATCATCACCATAAATAAGTGTAATGATTTCAGAATCTTCATCAACTAAGCCATCTAAAGTTGCTTTTAAAGCATCAACTTTATTAGGCACACAAGCTTTAATTTCTTTATCACATAAAGCCATATATTGATTAGCTTTAATATCTAAACCATCAATCACTGTATCCTTAATAGCAAAAGTGACTTGTCCTGTCTTAACATTCTTGATAGCTTCATTCATTTCTTTCAAATTATCTTCTAAAGATACTTCAGGATTATACATAATACATGCTGATAAACCTTGAGGAATAGACTTAGAAGGAACAACTCGTACATCAACTTCACCATCTAGAATATCAACAGTCTGTTGAGCAGTCATCACAATATTAGAATTATTAGGTAAAACAATCACATGTTTTGCTCTTACTTCCCTAATAGCTGCCACTATATCTTCTGTAGAAGGGTTCATCGTTTGACCACCACTAACCACATAATCACAATAAAGCTCCATAAACATATTTTTTATACCTTCACCAGCCGCTACAGATATAACAGCTACTTCTTTTTCTTCATCTTTAGGAGATGTTAAAGTCGCTTTAGCATTAGCTGCAGGGGTATCATTCATTTCAATAATATGATTATGTTGTTCCTGCATATTTTCAATCTTTAATTTAATAAACTCACCATATCTTTGTGCAACATTTAACGCATTACCAGGTTTTAAAGTATGCACATGAACCTTAACAATATCTTCATCTTGCACAACAACAATACTATTGCCTGGCAATCTTTCTAATTCATTACGTAAATTTTCTTCTTTAAAAGCTTTCAACTTATGTGGATCAATTCTGAAAATAAACTCTGTACAATAGCCATAAGCATCTTCACTTTCATTTTCCACTTCAACCAAAGCTTCTTTTTTACTTTCTTCTTGAATATCAACACGATGAATATGTTCACCTGCTAAAGCAGCCATAAAACCAGTTAGAATTAATAATAAGCCAGCGCCACCACTATCAACAACACCAACTTCTTTAAGTACTGGTAGTAGTTCAGGTGTATTATCCAATGAAATTTCAGCCTGCTTAACAAAATAGGAAAATACATCTTCTATTTCCATACCCTCTTGAGCATATTTCATTGTTGCTTTAGAAGACTCTCTAATAACTGTTAAAATTGTCCCTTCTACTGGTCTCATAACCGCTTTATAAGCAACCTTTGCACCATTTTCGAAAGCTTCTGCCAATTCCACAGCATCAATTTCACGTTTACCTTGAACCGCTATAGAAAACCCTCTAAAAATTTGTGAAAGAATAACACCAGAATTTCCTCTAGCTCCCATTAATAACCCTCTAGACAATGTCTTAGCAATATCCCCAACATTATCTGATTCCATTTTTTCTACTTCTTGTGCACCATTATTAAAAGTTAATGACATATTTGTTCCAGTATCACCATCTGGTACTGGAAAAACATTCAGTGCATCAATTTCTAGATGATTATTGTGAAGGACTATTGATCCAGTTTCAATCATCTTCTTAAACATTTGACCATTAATAACTTTCATACAATACCTCCACTAATCAATGACACGAATGCCTTGCACATAAACATTTACAGCTTCTATATCAATATCTAGTGTGGATTCTAATACATATTTCACTTTCTTTTGTACTTCATAAACAACTTCTGAAATCTTAACACCATATCCCACAATAATATAAACATTTAAGATGATACCAGCTTCACCATCTTCAACAACAATACCTTTAGAATAATTATCTCTACCTAATAAATCATAAAAACCATCCTTCATGATTTTTTGACTTGCCATACCTACTACTCCATAACACTCTGTAGCAGCTCCACCAGTAATACTAGCGACAACATCTAAAGATAAATTAATATCTCCTAAATCAGTTGTTTTTCTAATCATAATCATTTCCTCCGATCAATACACATATATTACATTATATCTTATTTTTTTATTATTGACAAGCATTTCATAATAAATGCACTCGAATTATACCTTACTTATTAAAAGTTGTAAATGCTATTACATAAAATTTATCGAAAATATCAAACTTTTCAAACATATTTCTCATATAAATGAGACTTATTTTTATAAAAAATCATGTCAAGCAATTTTGAAAATGTCCTAAAAATTTTTAAACATTAGCACCAGATTGGTGCTGTTGATTGCCTCTAAATGTTAAGAAATTATCTATTCTCCATGGATGATCCATTGGTGGAATATATCGTTTCT
>JAJQGQ010000123.1 GCA_021200395.1 Erysipelotrichaceae bacterium | reverse complement strand
ATGCCATATAATTCACAATATACAGGATAAAATGAATATGTAATATCAGGAAACAATAAAGGATCATGACCATTAAAACAAGTTAAAAATGTTAAGGCTAATACTTCATCAGATCCATTACCAATAAATATTTGATTATCATCTAATTGATGATATAGAGCTAATGCATGTTTTAATGCATCAGCATCAGCATTTGGATATAAGTTTAATTTATCAGCATTAAAATCACTAATTGCTTGTTTTACCTTCAATCCTGGACTATAAGGATTTTCATTGGTGTTCAGTTTAATAAGATTATCAATCTTTGGTTGTTCCCCTGCAACATAAGGTTCTACGTTTCTTAATTTATCTTGCCAGCTCATTTATATTCCCCCTAACATATCATCTATAATTTCATAGAAATGATGAACTGTTTTATAAGCATGTTTTTGTATTTCTTTATCTACATGATTAAATGTATAACCATAAGTGGCTTGTTGAAGCATCGGTATATCATTATAGGAATCCCCGATAGCATATGTATTTCCCTGATAATCGATGATTTTTAATAATTCATTCATACCATTACCTTTAGAACATCCTTTAGGTACCACATCAACAAAATAAGTATTAAAATATGCCTCTACATATTCACTATAATGATTCATAACATAGTCATAACATCTTTTAGATTCATCTATTTGATGATTATCTTGATTAAAGCATATGATTTGATAATGATTAACATTTTGGTAAATCTCTTGATAGTTTGCATCAATTGGTGGTTGTCCAATAATGGCATGATCATAGGTGATACCATCTTTATATGCTAAGTTAATCTTACCATCACTAAAATAAGACCACATATGTTGATAAGTGATTGTATGATTTAATATGTCTATACCTATGTCTTTATCAATTACTTTTTCATAAAGTGTTTCTAATTGTTTGTTTAAGATATGAGCACCATTGTTTAAAATAAGATAGTCAAAGGGTAAATCAAGCATTTCTATAGTCGGTATCATTTCCATAATATTTCTACCTGTACATATAACTATTTGATGACCATTATCTTGAAGTTGATGTAATTTTAATTTATTTATTTTTGATAATTGTTGTTGTTCATCTATTAATGTTCCATCTAAATCACTAAATAATAACATAAGCCACCTCATGTACCATTATAGCAAAAAATGAAAGCTAAGAAAATAATTCTCATAAACTTTACTAGATAAAAAGAATATCCATGAATGATGAATATTATAAAGATGATATTATGTATTGATTAGCAGATGGCGATTCTAAAACTATATGCAACTTTGCATCAAAAAAGAGATTTTTAATAAATCTCTTAAGAAATATACTCATCAGCTGTGAAGCTATCTTTAACAGTTATATAATAGCCTGTATCTTGACGATGAATAACATATGAAGAGCCATCTTCATATTCACCCATACCATAATGACCTAACGTTTCTTTTTTACTTTCAAATTCATCTTCTCTAGCAGTGATATTACTCATTAAGGTTTCAATCACAGATGTATCACTATGATAGTTTTGTATAATTGCTAATTCATCATCGGTAAGCAATAATTCTGCAAATGATGATAAACCTGTTTTCTTTAATGTAATAGTTTCATCATTATAACTATGTGCACGATCATAGCTTCTATTTATTTTTAAGGTTAAATTATCATTAATTGATACGGAATAGGTTAATTCAAAAGCAATATTATAGTTATCATAAACTGTAATAGAATATGACTTATTAAATATATAATCACTGAGGGTTTCTTCATAAGCAACAATATCATTTACATAATCACTTGCATTACTATATGCATTTTGAAAGTCGGCTAAAGTATCATAACTTGCAATTATATAAGTAGCATTATCATCTGATATTTCTTCTAAAGTACTTGTTTCAGAAGTTGTAGATGTTAATGAAGATGATAACATAAATGATTGATAAAACATCATTCCAAATATACCAATAAATATGAGTATCCATGGTCCATATAATCTTAATTTACTATGTTTTTTTTCTGGTCTATAGCCACTATCTAAATCTAATCCACAATGAGGGCAATATTTTTCACCTTCATTGATTTCTTTGCCACATCTAGGACATTTTTTCATTGTCATGCCTCCTCAAAATAATCATCCATAAAAGTTTCAAATTCATCTAAGAATTCTTGTTTACGTTGTATTTGTTCTTCTCTATCTTCTATTTCATAATAATCTTCATCTAAATATTGGTATGTAGCAGTAAACTTTCCATTTTCTACAACATGAATGGTTGGTGTCCAATCAAAATCTAATTCAGAATAGAGATTTTCATAAAATTCAACTTCCTCTTCACTAGCATCATCAGCTTTTGCGGCATCTCTAAATGCCTTAATATTAAGATAATAAATGCCAGTACCCTCATTTTCTTCAATATATTCTTCTAAATAAGGGTAAAATGCTTGACAATCACCACAATCAGGTCTACCAATATATAACAAAAATTTAACATTTGAATTTAAATTCTGTATTAACTCTTCATATTCTATTTCAATAATTCCTTCAATTTCTAAAGT